>CAUUUY010000190.1:0-4088 GCA_963548305.1 uncultured Oribacterium sp. | reverse complement strand
GCTGTCCTCTTCACTTGTGTGTACAGGCCACCCTGCAATCGGACCTACTCGCGGATCTTTTGCGTATATATAGCATTCCTCTGCATCCGTTTCTTCCCACGGACGGAGGATAAGTCTCTCCGTTTCTAAAATCATATCTATCCTTTCTTTCTCTTGGGAGCCGGTAGCAATTCATGCACTACTGTTCACTTTTTTATATTTCTGCTTCCTACTGTTTGGCTTATCAGGTATCGTCATTTCTATTTTTCCTGCATTAAGTAAAGGAACAAGATATCTTTTTCTAAAATTCTTGCTATCCGTAAGACCAAGGAAATCCATTATCTCACGCTTACTACGTAGCATACCACAAAATTCGATTAGTTCCGCCAGTCTTTGATCCAAGTCTTTTCCGGAATGCGACCAGCGATGTTTCCTCAAATGGGCATTCATGAGAATACCGCTGTACGCCAAGAAAGTAACTGAAGATACGGGTTGGCATAACAACCCACTCGTTCTCCCCAGCCAACGCATGAGATACCAACCAATCCCCATAAAACGCAACCGATATACAATGTATAAAAAGACCACAGGGTAAGTATTATGGGAACTATAATGATACAAGCTATCAATATTGAATATGGCAGGAATCCGAAAACCAAAAATGCTGCATAAAATCCAGCATAAGTTTCACACGACAAAATAGCCTATACAATCACATACTCTAATAATCGTATTTTTCATATTTTATCTAGGCCACCTTTGTTCTGCAGATAATAACTTCTGAAATGTTACATGAGGTTCCTTCTGATACCAATATGCAACACTCGAAAGATCATCCTGTCTTTCAAACAACCCATTATGACTGACTCCAATCTGTTGTACAGTTACCTTCAAATCTTTTTCAAAGAATATTGGATCAGGAATGTGCCATCTGTAAAATCCCCGCATTGGAGGACAGTCATCATTATGATATTGATTATATACAAGGGAATCATGTCTTGAATAAAAAGGATATCCCAAATACGATGTACAATAATTATTTTCTACAGTTTTTCCATTATCGTTAGAAGCAAAACTCCATGAGCCTCCAAAATAATCCTCCATCCCTGTCCCACATATCGTTGGATATTTTACATCTCCATCAATATAAAATTTAACTTCTCCCTCTCCCCACCAGTATCTTTGGAGAACAGAAAGTCCAATGTAAGTACCTATATACTGGCCGCTTCCTTTTATATTATCCAAAATAACGTAATCTTTTCCCTTTTCTGTAACTGCCTGTCGTCTCCATTGTGCGTGAAAATAAGCTGTATCCTCCGGAAGCGCATCATACAGGCAGTAATCAATCTGATAGAAAAAAGCTGGTATTACGTTTTTATGCTGGTTTTCTAGTACTATCCGAGCATGTTTATGAAACGGCATCGAAAAATATGAATTCAATCCGCGGGATGGTACTACAGTAATCACCGCGGAATTAATAATACATTCCTGTCCAAATCCACAACAAAAAAAATCTCCTAATGGCGTTTCAACCGAGGGATTTTCTTCATCATCCCAATAAATACGCAGAACAAGATCCCTCAGAACAAAACAATCGCCGTCTGAGGTTTTCTTGTCAACAGTAATCCATATATGTTGAATGACACCTGGCCCCTCTATATCAGCAAGAATTTCCTCCTGTCCTGGTTGAATGTTCGTAAGACAGGGTTTCCCCTTTCGAGACGGCCCAAGAGGACTCGCTGCCATTCCACCTCTGCCCTTTTCTCCTGTTCTGTTTTCCGCATTTATTGCTCTGCTCTTTCCATGTGTCAGATATGGCATCATGCTTACATTTCCTGGAAATATCATCTTCGTACCTCCATTTAACCTTTTGTGGCTCTCATTGTCATACCAGCAGTAACCCACTTATTAAAGGCAAAATAAATAATTAATGGTGGAAGCATGGAAATGACGACCGCAGCAAAGGTAGACCCCCAGTCCACATTTCCGAAAGCTCCAACGTAATCTTTAAGTCCCATGACAACAGTTTTAGCATTGCTGTCACTGATAAATGTATTCGCGAATATAAAGTCATTCCATATAAGAATATTATACAGCGAAGCAATAGTAATTACAGTATTTCATGCCAGCAGAAATACAATTTTGATAAAAATTTTTCCGGGATTGCAACCGTCTACAATTGCTACCCACTTGATAATACGGTGACCAACAAAAAACTGCAGGATAGGCTGTTCCACAAAGCTGAGGAGTCAACATCTGACAAACGCATGCCGGATTTTTACTACATCCGCAAGGAGCTTCTGCACAATGGCGTAACCAGGAAGCTTCTCTGCGACTTCCCGACAAGCGGGAATTTACCGCTCACCCCTAACCTCTATAATTTCACCTACAAAAACGATATGTGGTTGCCATCCTCCATTGAAATCGGGATATTCTTTTGGTATGGAAGCATAGTACTCCTGAACTTCAGTTGCAAGATCCTCTTTGGAAAATTGGTGCTGATACAACTTTTTGCAAAGAAATGTTAAATTTGCCTCTTTATAGGTTACACCCTGTCCGATTTCGATAGGAGTCAGTCCTGCACCGACAGCTTTATCCCCATCCCTGCCGGAATGCGAACCAATATAGCCCAATGCCTTTTTACAGCTTTCAGGATAAAAGCTTACCGTAAAAGTATCGCTGTTTTTCAAAAATTCACTGGTATAACGAGCAGGATGAACATAAACCGTAACCGTTGGTCTGCTTTTACCTACAATCCCCCAAATATTCCCCAAACTGCCCCAGCTAACAGTGCAGCTATTATAATGTTCCAGTGAGCCCGCTGTAACAACTGCCCACTGCTTATCAAACATTTCAAATACCTTATATTCTTTTTCTTTAAAGTTTTCCATAGAACTCACCTTCCCAAACTTCCAATTTATATGTACAATTCACATTTTTTTCTGACTGAGCAAGCCTTTTTAATTACCATTCCCGCAACTGCCGATACAGCTGCAATCACATGAAAACCTGCTTTCACAGCATAATCTTCCATCTGTACAAGCGTGTTCTCATATGCTCTGTTGCCGTATACAGCAACAATTGCGCACTTACACTGATTACCTTTAATCCTAGCAAGCCGATCTAATGCGAGCTGTGGTGCTACTCCACCAAAAGACGGCATTGCGATCACAGCTATGTCTTCTTTCGTAAATGAAATGGAACTAAAATCCAAATCTGTTTTTGAAAGGTCTACGTCTTTCACTTCATTCCAGAATTTTGTTATTGTCTTTGTTACCTTTTCAGTTCCACCTGTTGGGCTAAAAACAATTCTATATTTATTCATTTTACATTTTCTGACCTCCGATTTAATCTACTTTTCCTTCACATCCAATCCACTGCCTGCAACCATCCAAAATGGTCGAGTTGCCGGATTGGTTGTCAGCCCTTTTCGTTTTCCAAAAATCATTCCAAAATACCTGACATCTAATTCACTATTTCAAATCGTGACATCAAGACAACCGTCTCCATACGAGAATTTTAAGCTTTTTCTATACTAGACGATATATTCATAAAAAATTTTTTTAATAACATTACATCTATTGTATTCAGACTGAATATAAAAATCTCAATAAGGTTATTTAAGATTTCAGTCTCCTATTTTATTTACTCTATCTGAGGCTGGATCCAGCTTAAACCAATGTTCCGAATTTCGCATGCATTGCAAAGCAGGCACCTTCTTTATAACCTCGCGTTTTGTTCTACCATCTGAATATTTTATATCTTTCCATTCTACTGCCTTATTGAAGTATTTCATTGTGCCACCACATATAGGGCATTTATCAATATGGATTTTTTCTATTGTAATTCTTCTTCCCAGACCACTTATTGCATAATTAAAGAATAACGGATGTCTAGTTTCTTTTTTTGTAATACTTCTCAAAGACATGATAAGTACAAAAAATATAAATATTACAGCAAAAATTACGACATAATTATTATTATTTAAATCCGCTTTAATCCTCTTATTGGCTATTAAATTAATTATAGGTTCAAATATTTTATATAGTGGAAAAAGCCCTATTAAAGAAAGTATAAGTCCCACCCATGAAAGTATTGCCATTGTTATT
>CAUUUY010000189.1:0-4093 GCA_963548305.1 uncultured Oribacterium sp. | reverse complement strand
TAAAGTCGATGATTCTGTACTTCTGCTTATTTCCACCACCGTGGTGACGAACAGTGATCTTACCCTGGTTATTTCTACCGGCAGTCTTTTTATTCTTAGCCAAAAGAGATTTTTCCGGTGTCTTCTTGGTAACTTCAGCGAAGTCGGAACCGGTCATATTTCTTCTGGACGGTGTATAAGCTTTATATGTCTTAATACCCATTTTCCTTTTTCTCCTTCTTTCTGCGTATAATTGAGAAATTTTTTCACGCAGTTCTTAGCAATTTACAGTGCGCTGAAAATCTCGATTTCCTTAGACTCAGCAGTCAATGTAACGATTGCCTTCTTAGTCTTGGCTGTCTTTCCGAATACCATTCCTCTTCTCTTCTTCTTTCCGTCAAGATTCATGGTATTAACAGCCTTTACCTTTGCTCCTTCGAACATCTTCTCTACAGCTTCTCTGATCTGAATCTTGTTAGCTTCAGGATTTACCAGGAAGGTGTACTTTTTCTCGCTCATGTCTGCCATGGACTTCTCAGTCACAACAGGGCGAAGAATCACATCGAAATATTGTAAGTTAGCCATTATGCGTATACCTCCTCAAGTTTTAAAAGAGCCGCCTTTGTAGCTAATACAGTGCCGTACTTCAAAACATCGTAAACGTTTAACTCGTTAACCTGAGCTGTCTTTACATTCTGAATATTTCTTGCAGAAAGCACAGTATTCTGATCATTCTGATCCAGAAGAACGAAAGCCTTGTTTACCTTGAAAGCGTCCAACATGCTCTGGAAGTTCTTGGTCTTGATTTCGTCGAAACGAATCTCATCCAATACAATAAGCTTGTTCTCTGCTACTGCGTTAGACAGTGCAGACTTTAACGCTGCTCTCTTTTCCTTCTTGTTCATGCCGGTGGTGTAATCTCTTGGAGTCGGGGCAAATACTACTCCGCCGCCCTTCCACTGCGGGGCACGAATGGAACCTTGTCTTGCATGACCTGTTCCCTTTTGTCTCCAAGGCTTTCTTCCGCCTCCGGAAACCTCTGCACGAGTAAGGGCTTTCTGTGTTCCCTGACGCTTGTTAGCAAGCTGTGCAACTACTGCGAGGTGTAATAAGTGCTCGTGAACCGGTGCTGCGAAAATCGCATCATTCAGATCCATCTTGCCAACTTCCTTACCCTGCATATTAAATACAGATACGTTAGCCATTAGTATGTTCCTCCTTCCTTCTCGTCTTAGGACTTAACAGCTTCTTTGATGGTTACAAGAGCCTTCTTTGGTCCCGGAACCGCACCCTTTACCAGGATTAATCCCTGTTCTGCATCAACCTTCACTACAGTAAGGTTCTGAGTAGTAACCTTTACCGCACCCATGTGAGAGGGCATTCCCTTACCGGGAAGTACTCTGGATGGTGTTGCAGATGTACCGTTAGATCCCTGATGACGATGGAACTTAGAACCGTGGGTCATTGGTCCTCTGTGTTGTCCATATTTCTTAATAGCAGATGCAAATCCCTTACCCTTGGAAGTAGCACTTACGTCTACCTTATCTCCCTCGGCGAAAATATCTGCCTTAATCTCATCTTTAACCTTATACTCTTCTGCATTCTCAAAACGGAATTCTCTTAAGAATCTCTTGTAAGAAACGCCGGCCTTGTCGAACTGTCCCTTAAGAGGCTTGTTCACCAGCTTCTCTCTCTTCTCTAAAAATCCCACCTGAACTGCCTTGTAACCGTCGTTCTCAAGGGTCTTTACCTGGGTAACCACGCAAGGACCGGCCTGCAGTACAGTTACTGGAATCAACACACCATTTTCATCCCAAATCTGTGTCATTCCTACTTTTGTTGCCAAAATAGCTTTCTTCATCTGTTCTCCTTTCTACAGCGGAACCGTAATCGGTTCATACTAGAATTATTTGTTTTTCATCTTGATGTCTACGAAAACACCTGCGGGCATCTCCAATCTCTGTAAGCTGTCCATGGTCTTCTGGTTAGGATTGATGACATCAATCAATCTCTTGTGGGTTCTCTGCTCAAACTGCTCGCGAGAATCCTTGTACTTGTGCACCGCACGAAGAATTGTTACAACTTCCTTCTTGGTAGGAAGAGGTACTGGGCCGGAAACCTGAGAACCTGTCTTCTTGCAGTTCTCTACGATTTTTGCGGCGGATTCGTCCACAAGGCCGTGCTCGTAAGCCTTGAGGGTGATTCTCATTACTTGACTTGCCATAAAAAAAGTCGCCTCCTATCGGGTTATTGACGATAAGTTGGTGACTGTACACGTTTCCGCGCGTATCTTATAAAAATACACACGCCGCACCCGCTGCTTGGTGCTTAGATTGTAGTACAGTGACCTGCCGTCAGTTTCAAAACTTGACATTCGCTCCAGAAAGCTCTCTGTAGAAACTTATACATTACTGCTTTCATTTCTATAGTAATCTTTTCCTTCAACGCTATCATGCCACAGCCGTACTAAAATACCATATCCCCGGCCGGAAAGCAAGATTTATCCCGCTTTTTTTGCACAAAATCAAAAACATAAGCAAAACAACTTATCACCAAGAATCCTTGTTTCCGGATTCAATTCCACGCTACCGTGCGTGTCGCATAAGTATAATAGAAAAAAGAAGCCTTGTAAAGACTTCTTTCACTTGTCAGCCGATATTTTCGTCAAAAAATTCTCCGTATAGTCCTGGGTGCCATCCGGCTCGATCCACATGGCTTCCACATCCGTTCCGCCATCCTGAAACTTCTTCAGAAGCGCCTTTCCCTCTTCCACATCCAGAATAAAAAGAGCCGTAGAAAGTCCATCTGCAAGGCCGGAATCCTTAGTCAAAATACTTACGGAACGATGGTGGTCGGCAGGCATCCTTGTTCTCGGGTCTACAATGTGAGCATAGCGCTTACCATTTACCACATAAAAACGCTCATAGTCTCCGCTGGTCACCAAAGAAGTATCTTCAATTTCTCCTGCCACCGCAAACTGCTCCGTATCCTGTCCATCCACATAAAAGGGATTTTCCACAGGGCAAACCCAGCGTTTTCCGTCTCCTCTTTTCCCGATAGCCCGGAGGTTTCCGCCGATATTCAGTAAATAATGCTTGGCACCGGCTTGTTCCAAAAGCTCTGCTGCCCTTTCCACGGACCAGCCCTTGGCAATGCCGCCCACATCCAGTCTAAGCTCCGGATCTTGAAAGTACACGGTGGAGTTTTCTTCGTCCAAAATCAAATCCTCAATATTACAATGTTTGGACGCCTCCAAAAGAGCACTTTCCTCCGGAAGACTTGCATTTTCCGGATTGGCAATGCCCGCCTCCCGATAGTCATGCCAGATGCGAAGGACAGCTCCGTAGGCGATATTTACCTCTCCGTCTGTCTTTTCATAGATTTCCTTTCCGAACTTCAGTAAGGCCATAATCTCCGGATCCACCTTCACCGGAGCAGTGCCGGCATTTTCATTTACATACTTTAAGTTCTGTACCCCGGGATAATCGTCATACACATCGAAGAGCTGATGGAGCTCCTGCAAGCGCTTATGCACTGCCTTGAAGTTTTTCTGAAAATCCCCTTCATTTCCCTCGTAGCCGATGACCAGAGAAACCGTATCAAAGACATCCATAAACTGGTCCTGGTAGCGATTCTTTTTTCCACAAGCGCTAAGAATAAGGCAGACACCGAGGACAAGACAGGCGCTAAGGACAAGATAAGACTTGCGGAGGCCTGCAAAAGAAAAAGAAGTATGAGGCAATGTCTTTTTAGTGCTCACGATACAAAATCCCCTCTTCCTCTTTGTGACGGGCAAACCATTCCTTTACATAAGGACAGGTGGGAAGGATTTTTCCATCCTGTGCCCTGACCTCTGCAATGGCCTTTTCCACCAAGGTCCCTGCAATTCCCTGCCCCCGCAGAGAGGGATTCACAAAGGTATGGTCAAATTCATAGACCTTTTCCTCTGCCTTATAATAAGGAAAGGTTATTTCCGCCAGGACTTTTCCGTCCTCTTCATAACGAATCTGATGCTTCTCTATCTTCCATTCCATAAACTGCTCCTTTCCAAAAAACAAAAAATCCTCCTTTGATTTTTCGATAAATCTATGCTTTGGCTTTCAACAGAAAAAAG
>CAUUUY010000188.1:0-4111 GCA_963548305.1 uncultured Oribacterium sp. | reverse complement strand
GAGAAGCTCACGACGAAGGATCATGTAGGAACGAATATCATCATGGATAAGGGGGAGGGGCTGATCTACGCTCTTGAGCCCTTCTTCCTGGAGGCCGGAGCGGACTTTGTGAATGAAGACGGAAGCTCTGCGGACGGCTATGTGAACAGTGAGGCCTCCGTAAAGACCATGGAATATCTGAACCGCTTCATCAAGAACGGCTATGCCAATATTGCAAAGTATATGGGAGTGGGAGAGAATCCTCCGGCAAATGCCCCATATTTGGAAAATCCGATTGATAGAACTTATGTGGGAATTCCCAAGGATCCAAGCGTTCCCAATCTTCCTGTCGGCTTGCCCTATGCGGAAAACTTACAATATGCCAACGCCCATTATAATTCCCAGCTATATGCCTTGCTATATAAGTATCCCATGCAAAAGCTGGAGGATGCAAAGAACAATGGCATTAATCTGGCTACACAGGGCTTACCCATTACGAACAAAATTCATTATAAGGAAATTTGGGCGGATGGGTACGTAAGAGAAAAGGATGTAACGCCTAAGGACCCCATGATGGTCTATGTGCATCCTTCCACTCCCGGTGATTTTGTACTGAAAAAATATAATACGGTAGATCGAAAAGTCTATATAGGAATTTTCGGTTTACAAAGTATTTATAAGGATGGCGGAAAAGCTCCGGTTGTCTACAGTAACTGGAATGACAGTTTTACCCTGTCCTCCAATTACAAGGCGGATGATAACAGTGTTGCCTTTGGGACAGACGGAAAATACACAACCTCCGGAACTTCCGGACAAACCGGTTCGGGAACCACCATTACCGACGGAAAGTATAAGCTTTTTTCTACTAGCAGAATCAGCGTAAACAATCAAAATGTGGAGCAGACCTTGGGAAGCGGAGCCTTTTCCAACCTGCCCCATGATAACGGAACAAATGCGGATGCCTACAGAGGCCCTGTATATGATTTAACGGATGACGATTACCACTATAGCAAGATCTACATGAAGGACATGAAGGTCTATGATGTGGAGAAGGTGGATAATCCGATTATCCGGTTTGCCAAAAAGGGAGATTATAAGAAGGAATATGCAGAGTATCCTCCTGTAGAAATCTGGTTAAGAAGGAAGGGTACCGGCTTAGATGATTATTTCAAGTACGGAACCTTTAGATTTGACGCCGGAAGAAGAGTGCAGTTTACGCCGGAACCGGGGTATGAGGATAAGTGGGATCTTACCCAGAATAAAGCTTCTCACGTTACTCACTTAAATCAATTGGATTTAGAGAAAGCCTTTGGAAATAATATTGTAGGCCTTCGCCTTAAGCAGGATTCTCCGTATTACAGAACCAGCTTTGACGCGGCATTTACCCTACAAATTACCCCCCAGCCGGCAATGCAAAGTGCCATTGCCACTACTATGGCTCGAACTGATGGCTACAACATCAGCTTTTTAGCGGGAGATGCCACCGGAGAGGTTCGTCAGCTGGGAGTACAGAGGCTGAATAAGAGAGCCGGAGATTACTTCACGGAAGTAGGATACGGTTTAGAGCCTTTAAACATTAACTCTGAGCTTGCAAAGACTAATGCCCCGTATGTAGATCACCCTGAACGAAGCGAGCAGAGTATGCAGGTATTTGTTCGAGGGTTAAACTGGGGAACCTTCCCCACCAGCCTTCAGCAGGATGAGTACACAGACAAATATGTTCTGAAGAAGGGGGACATCTATGACTTGCTTCCGGCAGGAACCTATGTGGATGAATCATCTATCATAATAGGAAACATGGATCAGGCAGAGATACCGCCGGAAGAAAAAAGATTTGTAAAGGGAAAGGATTATACGGTAGAGTTTAAGAAGAATTGGGAAAACTCCGGACAAACCATGATGATTATTCATCTGACTATTCCGGATGACAAGCAGCATCGTTACTGGGACAAATTCTATAACCGAAGCGGTTGGAGAATGGCTTATACTCTCTGGAATCCCTATACCAATATCGTAGACCGTGGAAGATCCGTAGTAAACACCGTTGGTTTTATCAATAAGGATGCCAATACCATTTGGGACGGTAACTATTCCAATGGAAAAACCCCTAATCCCAGCCCTGCATTGCTTGGAAAATATACTGCCAAAAGGGATGAGGCAGCCCATGAAAATGGGGCTTTTACCACCTCTGTAACGAGCTTAACCATGCCTTACGGGCCGGTAACAGTACTGGAGGCAACCTTTAACAATACGGTTTCCACAGAAATCGATTCTCGTTACCTTGGAAATAATGTGAGCTATATGGGAGACCCCTATAATCATAGACTTCTGTATCAGGCGTCTGCCACCAGTAGAACCACGGATTTGGTAATCTTTGATATCTTAGGGGAGGAAAAGGACAGAAACGGAGATTTTACCGGAGTAGACATTAACAGTATGCTCAGTAAACGCTCCTATGACAAAACCAATGCCAACAACCAGGATACCTTAAAGCCCAGAGTATTTTATTCTACGGTTATTCCTACTCCGGAACAAAGAGACCTGGGAAAACCCCTGTATGATGCTGCCGGGTATGCGGCGGATACCAATCATAACAATCCGAAATTCAGTGACAGTATCTGGAAGGAATGGAACTATGAAAATGAAAGCGCAAATACAGTAGATAGAAAGGAAATCAAGGCCCTTGCCTTTGACCTTCGAACCACTGAAGCAGGAAAGCGTTTTATTCTGGACCAGCAGGGACTCATTTTAGCCAATGTCAATATGGTAGCCCACATGGATCAGAAGAAGATTAAGGTGGAAAACACCAATGTGGCTTATCGTACCGGCATTTTGTTCCCGGGAAATGATGTTCCCCAGAATGTAGCACCGGATACGGTACAGTCCAGCAGTAAGCACCGTCTTGTGGAACCGGTAGTCTTTAATTTACCGGTAAAAAAGGTGTTGGATGTGCCGGCAGGATTAAATGCCCCCAGTATTCAAGGAAAGTTCACCTTTACCTTAAGCGGCGTGGATGGAGCTCCTTTATTGGATGAAGAGGGCAATGCCATCGACACCGTAAAGCGTAATCCGGATGCTAACGGAGGTATGGTGAACTTCGGAAAGATTCGTCTTTTAAAGCCCGGAACGTACCAGTACAAGATTCATGAAAGCGGACAGCATTTGGATGGTGTGCAAAGCGAGGATATGGGAGATAAGTTTATCACCATTACCGTAACGGATCCGAATCACGTAAAGATGGAATCGGATTTACAGCTTAGCGAGACCAACCCGATGACCTTTACCAACGTTTACGGCGTACAGGCTATTGACCCGGAAATCAAGGTGGAAAAATTCCTAAGCGCAACGGCGGGAGTGAAGAAACCGGATATTTCCAATACATTTACCTTCACCTTAAAAAGAGTGAACGGAGAGCCTATGCCGGCGGAAGCAGGAACTGCAGACAGCCTGAGCAAGACCAATCCGGATGCTATAGGTGGAGAAGTAAACTTCGGAAGAGTACATATTACCCGCCCCGGAGTATACAAGTACACCGTAACGGAAAGCGGTTTGTTCCCCGGTATCGTAAACGATCCTCGTCCTACCAGAGATATCACCATTACAGTTAATGATTTAGGAAATGGTCATCTCTTTGCCTTAGTAGGAGGAGATGACTTCAACTATACCAATGTCTTTAAGCCTACACCGACACAGGGACAGGTGGATCTTGGAAAGAAGATTTCCGGATTAAAGCCCCCCAAGGCTGACCCCTTCCGTTTTGTACTTCGGACGGAAACCATGGAGATTTCTTCCAACTCCGTTTACTGGACAGATAAGCGAGAAGATCCAATCTTCAATGACAAGGAAATCTTTTTCAATAACGGTAACGGAAACGATACATTTGAGGAGTATCTGGATCCGGATAACAACGTTATCAGGAATAAGAAAATCGTGAGCAACTCCGATTTGGAAGAAGGTGTTTTATACGGCTCCAGCGGTCTTATTACCGAAGTGAAGCCATCCTTAAGCTCTATGCCTAAGGGACTTTTCCAGCCAATGCCGGAGGGTAGCCAGTCTGAAACGGAGATGGTAGTAATCGCCGGAGAAGGACATACGGAATTTGCTCCTATTACCTTCCATGTTCCCGGAAAAT
>CAUUUY010000187.1:0-4112 GCA_963548305.1 uncultured Oribacterium sp. | reverse complement strand
TAAAATTTAAGTTTTCTAAAAAAGGCGAAAAAAAATACGCCTTAAGGTTCATTTCCCTCCGGAAGAGAAGAGTCTTACACCCTTCTATCCCGGAAAGATACTTCAGGCTGTCCCTGAAGCTGCTGGGAAATGTCGCTGATGCGAACCTGTAATATTCTATCGGCGTTTTCTCTGGAATGTATAAAGCGTCTCAGATTATTCTGAAGATCTGCAATTGGATTCTCCCAATCTTCCCGCAATTCTTCCGGAATCCCGGTTAGAAATTCCGTCATGGAACGAGGGGCAAATCCACATTCTTTCTGTAACTTTACTCTTTTTTGCTCTAAGCCTCGAAAACGAAGCAGAGTGGGTTGTGCTTCACTGACTAGTCGGGTTAACTCCTCCAAATCATTTTTAGATGCGGAGACGGTTAAGGAATCCTCCAAGTCACATAAAGCAGAAACAAGAGAGGAAAGCTCCGAAAATACGGGCAGGAGCTGTTCCCACTTTTCTCTGTTGGAAATATTCATCATTCTTCCTCTGTATTAATCTTTATATCCTAACATCTTCTCAGCGATACGCTGTGCATTAGGACGATAGGTTCCTGCCTGAACTTGCTGATGAAGTTCTGCTACTCTTTTGTCAGAGGCACTTACGCGAAGAGAGTCGTTGGTAGCTTTAGACAAAGCTGCTGCAAAGCTTCTGTCGTCTACAACGTTTCCCTTAGAAAGGGACAATCTGTCTACATCCGCTTTCTGTGTAGCTTCTACCTGGTCTACCGGCTTCTGTGGTAGTGCTGCCTGACGAGTTTGATAATCTACTCGAGTGTTAAAATCAGGTCTGATAGAAAAGTTCATTTTTTGTCCTCCTGGGTTTTCCCGTTAAATGGCTCCAAGTTTCTTCCTTGCATATCAGAAACTCTTGGGGTATACTTCCCTTCACAAGAAAAATTTTATGAATGAAACCCCTTCTTCCTCTACTATATCGGCGGGTTTTTTGTCGATATAAGGAATAGTCCATTAAAATTGCAATTTTTTTGAAATCATTTTATTTTACATCCAAGGAGGGAAAATGGCAAACATTTTACAGGTAAGTTCTTCCCCGATTACCCCGGATCCATCGATTAATCAGAGAATATCGCAAGATCCTTCTATAAAGAATCCGGTTTCCCCGGGTACGGTGAATCGTGCAGACGGTCAGAATACCGGACAAACCGGCACCGCTACCGGAGAGGGAAGCTTTTCCGGCGTAGATTTTGAAGGGAATTATGCCGCCTTTTTAAAGGAGCTTTCTCAAACGGCAAATCTTCCTAAAGCATTGGAGACGGTGCTTTTTGGTGACGGCGCTCTGGCGCTTTCCCAGGAAAAGGGAGAAATCGGTCAGGTAATGGAAGAGCTTTTCTCTTCTATGGAGATGGAAAGCCCTGAGGATTTGAAAACATTTTTACAGGATCAGCAGAAGGCTCAGATTAAATTTTCCGGAAATCTCTTTAATAATTTAAGAGGAATGTTAAGCAGCAATATTTCTCCTTCCTTAAAGAATGCGATTTTGAATTTCGGAAAGACCTATAACGACTTCGCGTCTTCCGGACATTTTCTGCAGCAGATGGAAACCATTGCGGGAGATATTGATAAGATGCTGCTTCCCTCCTTTCAGGGAGAGTTTGAAGATCTGCTGTCCCAGCTTAATTTTCAGGCTGAGCCGGGAAAGACGGAGGAGAACACTTCCTTAATTAATAATCAGATTATTCCTTTCATGTCTAACTACATTTCCAGAACCCATGACTACGGGGCAGTGAGAAATGCGGTGGTGATGTTTATTTTGTATGCGGTTAAGTATGAAAACGGCTCCGAGGAGCTTTTGGCAAAGCAAAAGGATGCTTTGATGAATAATCCTGACTTCCGTCTTTTGTTTAAGGGAAATCCGGAGGAAGCATTTAAGGAACTTGTAGATCAGGTTAAAGGGCAGGAGGAAAATGCCTTCCCCAAGCTCTTTACGGATTTTTTGAAGGCCGGAGCGGAAGGAAAGGCGGGAACGGAAAATATTTCCCATTTCCAAGAGGTTTTGCACGGTTTGCTGGTCAATGAAAGTGTATATATGCCCCTGCAACATTTGGTGATGCCCTTCCGTTACGATGACAAGGATGTGATGAGCGAGATGTGGGTGGAGCAGGAAGCAAAGGACGGTGCCGGCGGAAAGCTGACCAAGATGCTTTTGAAGTTTAACATTCAGAGCCTGGGTAATTTTGAAATCATTTCCGGTATTTCCGATATGCGAGTGGATTTACAGCTTTTTATGCCGGAGGAGCTTATGGATAAGCAGAAGGATGTGGAGGACGTGCTTTCCCATATCTTAAGAAGAAACGGACTTTCCGTAGCGAAT
Organism: uncultured Oribacterium sp.; assembly: GCA_963548305.1. Classification (GTDB taxonomy): domain Bacteria; phylum Bacillota; class Clostridia; order Lachnospirales; family Lachnospiraceae; genus Oribacterium. Next base: position 1,751 of record CAUUUY010000187.1, on the reverse strand, counting down.
CTCGGGGTATATCAAAAGACCAGAGACTTCCGGATTCAGGAAGTTTTCCCGGAGATTAAGGAAGCGGAGAAGGGCTTAAACGTAAGGATTTAGAGAAGAAGCAATTTATTCAGCTAAGCGTCTTCTTGCGCTGTGGGAAGCGGAAATTTAAGTGTAAGGATTTTGTTAAGGAAAGGTCCTTTTCAAGGAAGAAGAAACTGTCGATAGAATACTATCTTCAGGAAATAAAGGAGAGAAAGTGGCAGACTTTAGTAAGATAATGGAGAAAAAGGCGGCAGCCTTAAAGTATGATAATGAGAAAAACGGCGCCCCTATGATTGTGGCGGCCGGTATGGGCCACATGGCGGAAAAAATCACGGAAACCGCAATGAAGTCAGGCGTCCCCGTCTATGAGGACGACAGTTTGGCTTCTCTTCTTACCCAAATGAAACTGGGGGCAGAAATTCCTGAGGAATTGTTTCAGGCGATAGTGGAGATCTATATCTATTTCCTCGGCTTTACCGGGGATCCGGAGAAGGATCGGGCAGAACGGGAACGAAGAAGGGAAGAACGGAAAAACAATTTCTCTTCTTAGTTTCTTAAGAAGAGGAGTAATCATGAAGGACAAATTTTTGCATTTTTTGGAAAAAGGGATAGCTCTCGTAGGACTATGCCTTTTTTTCTTGTATTTTAGTGGGGGAGTGAGTTTTGCCGCCTCTAAACCGATTAACAGTATTCATATTCAGATTTACTCAAAGCTTGAGTCCGGAGACAGTCCCGGAGAAATTTTAATCGAAAAGGCTGAAATTCAAAAGCATGAGGTAACCGTAAGGGGAAAGAGTTCTCTTTTTACCATTACCGCCGCAGAATGGGGAGGACAGAATAAGTCCAACGTAAAGGTAGGAGAGGAATTGGAACTCCTTCTTACCCTAAGCCCTACCGATGTGACCGATAATTATTTTCTGGCTTCCTATCGGGCTACCTCCTTTCATATTACGGGAGGATATTATGTTTCCGCGAAAAGAGAGGGTGATGATCTGGTTTTGACTTTGAAAATGAAGGCCGTGGAAGGAGCCTATGACGCCCCGGTTTCCGTGGACTGGAATGAGAAAAGTCTGGGATCCGTTCGCTGGCAGCCGGGAGAAGTGGATTCCGGCGTTTATTCGGTTCAACTTTTTCGAGACGGCAGCAGAATTCACGAAATAGAAAAGCTTTCCGGAAATCAGTATAATTTTTATCCCTATATGACCAAGGCCGGACGTTACATGGTGAAGGTAAAAACCTTGGTGAAGGACGCCAAGGAAAGAAAATATGCCAGAGGCAGCGGCTATACCGAATCCTCCGATTTAAAAATTCGAGACAGGGATGTTTCGGACGGTAAAGGAAAAGAAGGAGAGAAGGTTCAAGCGGGGACGGAGAAAAAAATCGGCTGGGAGGAAACGGACGGAAGCTATATTTTCCGCCTGCCCAGCGGAGAGCTCTATAAGGGCTGGGGGAAAATTGACGGATACTGGTACTATTTCCAGCCGGACGGCAAGATGGTGAAGGGCTGGCAGAAAATCCAGGACAAATGGTATTTCTTCCAGGAAAGCGGAGCCATGGCCGTGGGCTGGGTGAAGGATCAGGACCGGTGGTATTATTTGATTCCGGAGACGGAGGCCGCCAACGGTCAAGTGGCAGGAGAATTATTTGCCGGAGACTGGAGAGTCATCCAGGGCAGATATTATTATTTTGAAGCAGACGGAAAGATGCACACCGGCTGGCTGTTTTGG
>CAUUUY010000186.1:0-4139 GCA_963548305.1 uncultured Oribacterium sp. | reverse complement strand
ACACCGGCTGGCTGTTTTGGCAGGGCAGATGGTACTACTGCAATGAACTGGACAACAGTTTGTTGGGGGTAATGTTTACCGGCTTCTTGACCAGAAATGAAAAGACCTATTATTTAAACAGCAACGGTGCCATGGAAACCGGTTGGCAGAAAATCGACGGAGATTGGCGCTATTTCCAAGAGGAGAGCGGAGAAATGCTGAAGAATACCTCTGTGGGCGGTTTTCCTTTAAATGCAGACGGCATTTTCCTGCAGGGAGAATTTGGAAGATAAGGGATATTTTGTCAACAGATCATTTTAGCTTATATCACCTTTATGCCCAATCAAAAGTTTTTGCAAAAAATGTATTTTGCAAAAGATGCGCTTTTTTGCAGATAATTAAGAAAATAGAATTGTGTATTTGGCGAAAAAGAAGTATTATGGTATTTGGAAGAAAGTTTTTTCAAGATTAGTGAAGAATATTCTAGAATAATTGTACTTGTTGAAATTTTATATTTATAAAATTTAAGAAAAAACCGATAAATACAATGGAGAAAATGGAGAAGATTGGAGAAGAAAGCTTAAGGAGATAGTGATGAAGAAGAAGGATCTGATCAATTTTGAAGGAAAATGGAAGGGAAAAGAAAAAGATTCTAACGGCTTTGGGGGTAGAGAAATGCAATTTCTGGAGCTGGCGGAACGACTTATTCTCTTTTTATTACTCCTGTGGCTCTTCTTAATTCCATTTGAGAATAGAGCCAGAGCGGCGGATTCCACCGTGGTGGAATCGGTCAGCATTGACTTCCAGAGTCAGTACGGAGATGCGGAGGAAATTATTCCTCCGGAGATCAAGGTGCTGGAGAATTATGTGGAAATTCGTTCCATCCAATATAGAAAAAATTTTGAATCCTGGGTACCGGCTCAGAAGGTAAGAGTGGAAGTGCTTTTGGGAACCAAGGACAACAAGGTATTTGCTGCAAATTTCAATAAGAGCAAAGTCAATGTATCCGGTGCCAACTTTGTGGAAGCCAGCCCCAGAGGCTCAGAGCTTTTGCTGAAGCTGGATTATATTCCCCGAATGGTGTTGGGAAGAACCTCCCGTGCCGGTTGGAACAAAGCCCATACCATGGCGATTTGGAAAAAAGTGACCTATGCTCCTGCCTATACGGTGGTATTGTATGGGGACGATAAGAAGATTACCGAATTTACCAACGTAAAGACCACATTTTTGGATTTGTCCAAGGCGATGTCGGATTTACGAAAGACCTATTATTATGAGGTTAAGGCAACTCCCTCCACCGATGAGGAAAAGCAGTATATGAAGGATGGAGAGTTTGTCACCGCTTCCACAGAAGAACTACAGGAGCCGGAGGGAAGCAATCCGGTGAGTGTTTCGGAAAATGAGAAAAGCATCGATGATGCGTTGTTGGAAGGAAACGGCGTAGCCCCCAATTCCTGGCGATATGTAGGAAGACATTGGTACTTTATCGATGAAAACGGTAAAGTGAAAAAGGGCTGGCTGGAGCGTAACGGTGCTTGGTTCTTTATGGATCAGCAGGGCGTTATGCAAACCGGAATCACCAAAACCGGTGAGGATAAATATGCCTTTTTCAAGGAAGACGGCACCATGGCGGCAAACACTTGGTTACAGGTGGATCCGGAAACCTGGTACCTCTTCGGAACAGACGGCTATATGATTTTCGGCTGGTGGCAAAACAGCCGTGGCCAGTGGTACTATATGAATAAGGATTTGCAGGGAAAAATGCAGATTGGCTGGTTGCTTAAGGATCAGGAATGGTACTACATGGACAAGACCGGTGCTATGCAAACCGGATTCCAGGTGATTAACGGAAAGAAATATTATTTTGACGGGCAGGGAAAGATGCTGAAGAATACCACTGTAGAAGGCGTGGTATTGGGAGCAGACGGCGCTGCCGCATAAGAAAAAGCAGGGGCGAAAGCCCTTGCTTTTTCAATGGAAAAGAAGCTGTACATGGTCAAGGAGAGATTTTTTGCAATAAGAGTTAGGGAAACCGGCAAGGGGAGGGAGACTTCTTTTTTCAGGCACGCTCCCGCTAAGCTCGGCTCATAGCAGTACTAAGCTCGAAGCACTACGTTTTCTTCGAGCAAGTACCGATGGCCTCACATTGCCTTCAAAAAGAAGTACTCCTCCCCTCTGCCGGAATACCTTGAAGTGCTAATGTGAAAAAGAAAATCCTTCTAACGATATGGAAAAGCTTGATTTTCCCATGAAAAATCTTCGGGTTTCAGGAAAAGGAGGGGTTTTCTGCAATAAGAGTTAGGGAAACCGGCAAAGGGGAGGGAGACTTCTTTTCTCAGGCACGCTCCCGCTAAGCTCGGCTCATAGCGGTACTAAGCTCGAAGCATTACGTTTTCTTCGAGCAAGTACCGATGGCCTCACATTGCCTTCAAAAAGAAGCACTCCTCCCTCTGCCGAAATACCTTGAAGTGCTAATGTGAAAAAGAAAATCCTTCTAACGATATGGAAAAGCTTGATTTTCCCATGAAAAATCTTCGGGTTTCAGGAAAAGGAGGGGGTTTTGCAAAAAAGGTTAGGAAAACCGGCAAGGGGAGGGAGACTTCTTTTTTCAGGCACGCTCCCGCTAAGCTCGGCTCATAGCAGTACTAAGCTCGAAGCACTACGTTTTCTTCGAGCAAGTACCGATGGCCTCACATTGCCTTCAAAAAGAAGTGCTCCTCCCTCTGCCGGAATGCCTTGAAGTGCTAATGTGAAAAAGAAAACTCTTCCAACGATATGGAAAAGCTTGATTTTTCCATGAAAAATCTTCGGGTTTCAGGAAAAGGAGGGGTTTTTGCAAAAAGGTTTGGGGAAACCGGCAAGGGGAGGGAGACTTCTTTTCTTTTCCGGTATACCGACATACAGTAAAGCAGAGAGTAGTACTCCTTTAAAGGGAATGTTAGGGGTCGCGACATGTGATAGTGTCATTTGCTTTTGGGTGTGGCAGTATACAGTAAAGCAGGAGCAGTACTCCTTTAAAGGCAATGTGAGGCCGTCGGTACTTGCACTAAGTGCTTTTCTTAGTGCTTAGTACCGCTACGAGCCGAGCTTAGCGAGAGCGTGCCTGCAAAGGAGTACTACTCTCTGCTTTACGTATTATGTATCACCTCCCTGCAAAGGAGTACTACTCTCTGCTTTACGTAGCCTACACCTGCAAAGGAGTACCACTCTCTGCTTTACGTAGCCTACATCTGAAAAGGAGTCCTACTCCTGCTTTACGTTACATTAATTCCTTGTAAAGATTTATAAAACCCTCCCATCTTGCCGATAAAAGAAAAGATAGTGCAAATAGAACTGGAACAAATGACGTTTCACCATATATTTTACAGGAAAAGGGTAAAGATTTAGATGGCAAATGGAATTTCAATCTTAAATGGCATTCAGAATCAGAATGCTGTGCAGGCGCAGTCTGCACTGAATACAAAAACACAAGGTACCACAGGAACTTCTTTCGCCTCCGTAATGCAAAATGTGCAGAAGCAAAAGTCCGTGCCTGCAGGTGCGGCTAAATATGATGCCATTTTTGAAGAAGCCAGCAGAACCTACGGCGTATCCAAATCTCTTTTGATTGCGGTTGCCAAGGCGGAGTCAAACTTTAATCCTAACGATGTTTCTCATGCAGGCGCTTCAGGAATTATGCAGCTCATGCCGGGCACGGCCAAGAGTCTGGGAGTAAAGAATGTTTTCGATCCCTATGAAAATATTATGGGAGGAGCGAAGCTGTTACGGGATAATATCAAAAGCTTCGGTTCCGTACCTTTGGCTTTGGCTGCCTACAATGCAGGCCCCGGCGCGGTGAAAAAATACAATGGAGTGCCTCCTTATAAAGAGACTCAGAACTATGTAAAGAAAATCATGGCTGATCTGGGGGATTCCGCGTACAATGTAAAAAGCAATTATTTCGGACAGGGTAGCAGCACCAGCAGCTACGGAAGCTCTTCAAGCAGTATTTCCGCTAACAACTTGCTGTCTACAGGGGGCTTGGGAGCTTTAAGCGGTTCTTCCAACAATCTTTTTTCCGGCCTGGGATTATCCGGAGGTCAAAATGTGCTTTTCTCCGGAGTGCTTCAGTCTATTCTTAGCAATGCACTTTTGAATTCCGGCAGAGAAGCTGCAGCGGG
>CAUUUY010000185.1:0-4143 GCA_963548305.1 uncultured Oribacterium sp. | reverse complement strand
TCCTGCGTTACGCCGATAACCTCTCCGTTACGAAGAAGCTCTACAGTTACCTGCTTCGGTCTGCTTTGTGCCTTATCTCCCGCATCTACCCACTTCTTGGTCACATAGAGATTTCTCTTTGCTTCCGCCTTATTGTTTACAACGGTAAGGCTTGCAACCTTAGCCACATCGAACATATCCGCTTTTACACTATAGCTGTCATCGGATAAAATATATCCTGCAGGAGCCTGAATCTCCTTAACGGTATAGTCTCCTCTTAACAAGCCGGAAAGAATAGCTTCTCCGTTTGCATCAGTGGTTAATCTACCCACCTCAGCTCCCTCACTGTTGCTTACACTGAATACTGCACCGGCCAAGGCCTTCTGATCTTCATTCACCTTCTTTAACTTAATCTTAAAGGTGTCACCGGAAGCTTCGCCTCCTGCGCTCTGTACATTAACATTGTATTCCTTCTTCAACGGCTTTCCACCGTTTCCGTCGGAGTCCAATTCAACCTCATTGTGATAATTAAAGTTTGTTACAGGCTTTCCGTCAACCTTTGCATAGTAAACGATTTCAAAGCCTTCATTGGCAGTTGTATTTCCAAGATTTAAAGTAAAGGTCTTCTTACCTACAGCAGCTTTATACTGCGCTTCCAGTGCTGTGTTCTGGGTAGCAGGGCCTGTCTTCTGAGAATTACGAATGTCAAAGTTCTTACCGTTTACTTCATCAGCAACCCATTTTCCGTTGACATACTGTCCTCTCTGCCAAACACCCTTGCGGATAGATACGGGATGTTCATCACTGCTGTAGTAGGAAAATGCTCCCTCTCCCAAAGTATCCTTTAAAGTAATATTGGTTCTTGCTCCAACATTTACCAAAACGCGGTAACGAATTAAGTACACCTTGTTTCCGGCCGCATCGGTTTCCTCTACGAAATTTTGCCAGGAATCCTTTACCAAATCAAAATCACTATCTTTTGTGATTCCGGTATAATTGATAGAACCGGCAATCGCCAAATTGGAAGTGTTGTTAACCTTTATAGAAGTGCTAAGCTGTTTAGCTTCTGTCTCCTTATCGGAGTTAACCTGAAGAGAAAGCCAGAACTTTCCTTTAATATCACTTCTCTGCTCTACATAATTCGTATAAGTCAAGGTAACGGTTCTATTTGCCGCATCAATGCTAGCCTTTGCTACGACCTGATCCCCATCTTTAATATCGAAGTTGTCTGATTTTTGAATTCTTAAAGAATCGGACAACTGGAAGGTGGTCGTATCTCCCGCCTTTGGGCTCTGTCCCTCCGGTACGGTAAAATCCACACTTACACCAAATTGCGCATAGTTGTCGATTCCTTCATTATTATATGCTGCAGAGTTATCCTTATTCACATAAACGGCATTAGCGTTTACGTTGATAGCTTTACCGGTGGTTGCATTAATTGCACTGGCAGCTGCCTGTCTTGCTGCTTCCTGTTTCGCCTGTTCAGCTCGGATATCTTCTTCCGATGGGCTGCCCTGACTGCCGGTTTCCGTACCGCTTGTCACCGTACTTGGGGATGCCGGGGAAGTAAGCTCATCTGCATTTGCAAAGGATACTCCCTGCCAAGCCATAGCCACGGCCATCAAGATCGCTAACAGCTTTCTTTTACGCTTCATGTCTTCTACTCCTTCATAATGATTTAAAAATTAATACTTAAACAATAGCTAATGTATTCTACCACAGCTTTTCAAAAAAACAAGACATCCTGACAAGGCTTGATTCTTGGAATTTTCTGCTGTAACCGGACAAAAAAAGAAAAAACCGTATAAAGAAGATTGGATTTTTCATTCTTAAGTTTTTTGCACTTCTTTTTTATCCTTTTATGCTTCTTTCCTTTCTGAAAATGAACATTTTTCTCACATTCCTCTTACTTTAGGAAGAATTTAATTTATATTTTTTTTAGAATTTAGTTTCTATTTCTTCTTTTTTTATTTCAAAAAGAATTACAGCTTTACCTTAACAACAACTTTCCTGCATGACATTGGATTGTGTACCGCAACAGCAGGTCTGTGAGCCTCTTCCGGAGAAAGGATGAGATAATCCCCTGCTTTTAAAAGCATTTGAGAATATGCCCCCTTAGGCTCTAAAAAGCAGATATCCTTTCCCTCCGGATTCTCTGTAATCTCACAGGAGGAACGGGCTAGCACATCGATTCTTTCCTCTCCTTCCAGGAGATTCTGGATATCAAAGTAAATGTCATGGGCTTCAAAACGCCGGTCTTTATCCAATGCCGTTTCAAAGCTTTGCACCATGGCAAAGACCTCCTCTCCCAAAATAGGATAGTTTCCGTCTTCCAGTTGCCCCAAATCTTCTCTTTTTAAAAACTGAAACGCCGCTTGAAATCGTTCATTGGATAAATCGTACTTGTCATGATTTTTTAAATTCTGAAATACCATTTAAATTTTCCTCCTTAAGGAATTTCTCCCGCCTGCAAAGGTCCGCCAAAAAGGTAGCCTTGAATAATATCGCATTGATACTCCAGGAGTTTTTCGTACTGCCACTCATCCTCCACACCTTCTACGATAACAACCTTTCCCAAGTCATGAACAATGTCAATCAGGTTTCGAATCACGTCTCCATTGTTCGGCAGGAAATGATCGATTAAGGACTTATCCATTTTCACTGTATTCAAGGGAATATAGGGCAGGTAACTAAAGCTGCTGTAGCCGGTTCCGAAGTCATCCAAATGCAGTTGAATTCCGGCTTCCACCAGACGATTGAAGATTTTCTTGGTCTGCTTACTCTCCTCAAAAAGAATTCCCTCGGTGATTTCCAAAACCACGTATTCATGAGGAATTTCATAACGATCCAGCTGGTAAAAAAGATATTCCACAAAGTCATCATCATAAATCTGATAACTGCTGAAGTTAATGGAGATTGGGCAAAGAGCATGCCCCTCTTCCTTCCACTTGGCCAGCTGTCTTATAACCTGTTCCACCGCAATCTTTCCCAGCTTGGCAATATAGCCATAGCTTTCTGCCACAGGAATAAACTGATCCGGAGAGCAATCCTCATTTCGAATACGCATAAGGGATTCAAAGCCTACTACTTTTCTGGTCTTACAGTCCACCTGGGGCTGATATACCATATAGAAGGAATTCTCCTGAATGGCATTCTCCACAATCTTCAAAATCTGACTGATTTTTTCTTTTTTGTATCGAAGCTCCTCACTATAGAATACCAAGCGGTTTTTTCCCTTCCGTTTTGCAAAGCTCATGGCCAGTCCGGCGTACATTACAATCGTCCGGGGGCTTTCCCCGCCTATGGAAGAGGCCACACCTCCCGAGGCATTCATATATACCGTCTCTTCTCCCACGGTAATTGCCCTTCGGAAGATAGAAAGGATTTCCGCCAGCTCCGGAGAATCCTCCTGCAAACATTTTCTGGGGAAAATAATCATAAACTCATCTCCACCGTAACGGGAAAGAATGACGCCATGATCCTTTTCAAAGCGACGAAGTCGATTGGCCACAGCTACCAGATATAAGTCTCCCGTATCATAGCCCCTGGATTCATTTAACTCTTTTAAATTATCAATGTCCACTAAAACACAGGAGTAATCTTTGCTGTCTCCAATATAATCCGTAAGCCTTGCCAATGCGGTTTGACGGTTCAAAAGCTCCGTCAATAAGTCGTAGCTTAATTTATGTTCCAAATCATCCTTCGCCAGCAAGAGACTCTCATTTTTCTCTTCCAATTCCTGCAGAACCTTCTTACTGTGTAAACGACTCATGAGGAAGTAAACAGCAATCATACATACCGCCAACAGAGGGAAAGCGGCAATAAATAAAAAGCGGGCATAGCGCATAATCCATTGCTGAGGTGTATCTTCCAAGACAACGTTCTTCGGAAGTCGTGCTTTGGAAAGATGGTAAGCACTAAGAACACGATTGTCCACCACAAGCTTTCCCGAGCTATCTTCTTCCGCTGAGATTTTCTCCACATCCTTCTTGCCCGATAACACATCCAACATCAGCAGGCTGGCATCCTTGGCCATTTGTTTTATGTCCGGTGCTCTTCCGGCCAAAAATCCCCTTACATTATCCAACATAGCATAGCTATACACCGGAACATTGACTCTGGACAAAATCATTTTCCTAGCCTGATTGCCCGGGTAGTAATTGC
>CAUUUY010000184.1:0-4147 GCA_963548305.1 uncultured Oribacterium sp. | reverse complement strand
GACGATAATTAAAATACAAAGTTAAAAAACAAAATAGAATTGATATTTAATCAAATATTTTAATAAAAGCTTTGCGAAATGGAAAGAAGGTAATATAATAAATAAGATATTAGTAGATTTTTCATAAAATTACCAGAGAGCCTTACTAATATTTTTTAGAAAAATGTCGAAAGAATACCTAATTCAACTGTTTGTGATAAAGGTGGATTAGGGTATAGGAGAGGGAGAGCTTATGTCACTAATGCAAATGATTTTTAAAAAGCCTGAGGAAGTTTTCGGGGAAGAAGAGTCCGTCGAAAAACAACCTTTGGACTTGTTGTCTGTAAAAGGCGACAGAATAAGCACAGTGTTAGAAACAGAGAACATTGAGCTCCTCCTGGAAAAAGAGCAGGGACGAATCCGCCTTGTACAGAAAAATTCCGGAGGAGAAGAACTGAAAACTCTGATGGAATGTCCCTATGCGGAAAATGCGGATGCCCGGAAAGAACTTACGGACATGATGTCTGCGGTAAAGAAAGACATCGAAGCGGCTGTAGAGCTGGGAAGAACTTCCATTCGCATTCCGGAAAGTAAATATGAACTCTTCATGTATATGCGGAGACGCCCATCTATCCCTATGGATATGGATAAGCTAAACCGAGAGCTTTCTTCCGGTGAAGCAAGGGAAAATGTGGCTTTATTCCGTTCTTTCTTGGAGAAGAATCCCAGAATCAATGTTTATGTGGGAATCTATACCCTTGGACAGGATACGGCTTACAGAATCTTGAAGCAGGAATGGCGGATGCTTTCCAATGTTCGTTTTATTGTTTTGGAAAATTATGAAAAGAAACCGATTTCCTGGTCCGATCCGCGGATTCAGGAGAGCTTGAAGGATTCTCCCAATGTGGCAGCCATCGGTATCGGTATTAAGGGAGATCGTCCCCGTTATGCCATTGAGCTCCGCACAGAGGATTTGGCTTCCTCCGTTAAGAAGGCGGCAATGCTGAGTCACCACCTTTTCAATATTCGCGAGGAAATGATTGACGCCCAGACGCAGGGCTTCGCAAAGGCAATGTGGGCACTTGGGGCAAAGCGGGGCAAGAGTGAGGAATTCATTCGGAAAACCGTGGAGGATCTTGCTTTAGAGGATGCCTGCTACAGAATTTCCGAAAGCTCTGCAAAGGAAATCGTGAAGAAGGTGCAGGAGAGAGGCTTCAATGAGGGGGAGGACATCGGACTGTTCCGTGTTCCGGTATTAGACAGACGTCTGCTTTTAAACCTTTTAAAGAATGCGGAAAACGGCTTCCTGGTGGTGGATGATGCCGGACAGTTCCAGTATTACCGGGATATGACCGGAAAACTGGTGATGAAGTACGGCTGGGAAAAGGACGGCTGTTGGTACATTGCCCCAAAGGGTAAGGAAGAAAAGGAAATCCGGAAAGAGGCCGCTATGGTTCTTCTGGAAGGAAAATATCTTCAGGCCCTTGGAAAGATTCTTATGGAGAATCGGAATCGCTCCGTAAGCGATGCTTACAGCAATCTGAAAAACTTCATTGTTTCCTATGAGAAGCTGGGCATGGGAGAGGGAGAGCAAATCGAAACTTTAGGCCTTGCCAGAGACTTCTTCCCCAAGGAAAATATTGAAGAAATCCAAACTGTTATCGGAGAGGTGCTTTCCGAAAGCTCCCTTTATGACAATTTCGGATTTTAAAGATATTATAGATGTTAGTGCATTCTATACCACGTAGGTTTGGATAGGGGCACGCTCTCGCTAGCTTCGCCACTTATCAGTACTAACTTCAAGCGTCGCTTTGCTCGCTTTCAGTAAGTACTGAAGGGCTCAGACTACCCCTTTTCCAAACCTACATGGTATAGAATTAGTAATCTTATATCCATAATTTTTGAAAATGGCTAAATTGATATAAAGTAAGAGTTTCGCTGTATTTGAAGTGCTATAGAAATTGATATATTCTCTCCATATTGCATGGCGGTAAAGAGGGGATACATCAATTTCTATGGCATTTTTTTATTATAAAATCTTCTTTTATATATTTAAACAAATTAAAACATATGCTAAACTTAAATTGTATGGATGCACTTAGCGAATTTATGTAAATAATTTTAATTTCACGCCTATGGATATTTTTTATATATGCTTAGCTTACGGACTGTTTGTTTTTTCTATATTCGTCACAATATTTACAAAGACAAGTTTGTCCGCCCCCGGAGAATATGATTTTGTGACGAAACATAAGCTGTTAACCGTATTGTTGGTTATTTTAGGTTTATTCATTCTGCTTTTCCTGTATACTGTGTTTTCTTATTTCAATATCCCCATAATAAGCTGAATTTCACGCGTAGATAAAGTAACAGGACCCCTCGAATAAAGCAACAGGAATACTTGCAAGAAGTAATGATTTTTTGTAAAGTATTCCTGTTTTGTTTTATAAAGAAGGGAAAGAAAAGAATGAAGGAAAAGAGTAACCGTATTGTTTCGCTGACTTCCATCTGTATTGTACTTTTGTTTTTGGTGGCAGCAGCATTTTTGACCGATAAGGAGTCGGTGCAGAATTCCCCCTGGTCTTTGGTGCCGCCGGTGATTGCCATTGCCCTGGCTTTGATTACCAAGGAGGTTTACAGTTCCCTGTTCTTAGGAATTTTATCCGGAGCTCTTTTGTATTCCGGCTATAATCTGGAGGGGACTTTGAACCATGTGTTTGTGGACGGTATTATCCATGTGCTTTCCTATGCCTGGAATGTGGGAATCCTTTGTTTTTTGGTGATTTTAGGCATGATGGTACAGCTTATGAATAAAACCGGAGGCTCCAGAGCCTTTGGGGATTGGACGAAGAAGCACATCCGAAGCAGGAAGGGTTCTATGCTGGCCACCATTGCCTTGGGATGCCTGATTTTTATTGACGATTACTTTAATTGCTTGACTGTAGGCTCTGTTATGCGTCCGGTAACGGATCAGCACAAAATCAGTAGGGCAAAGCTGGCTTATCTCATTGATACTACGGCGGCGCCGGTATGTATCATAGCTCCGATTTCCTCTTGGGCGGCGGCGGTTTCCGGCTTCGTGGAAGGGGAAAATGGGATGAAGCTCTTTGTGAAGACCATTCCTTATAATTTCTATGCCCTTCTATCCCTTTGTATGCTGATTTTTTTGGTTTTGCTTAATGTAGATTTCGGGCCAATGAAGCTTCATGAGGAAAATGCGGTAGAGAGGAATGACCTGTTTACTACGGCAGAGCGTCCCTATGGGGAAGCCACCGAGGAAGAGGGAAGAAAAGGACATATCCTGGATATGCTGGTGCCGATTTTCTCTTTGATTGTTTTCTGTGTTGTGGGAATGATTTATTCCGGAGGATTTTTCACCGGTGCGGACTTTGTTACTGCATTTTCCCGGTCCGATGCTTCTACAGGATTGGTGTTGGGTTCCTTTGGCGCCTTGGAAGTAACCTTATTTTATTACTTTGGCAGAAATGCCCTTTCCTTTAATGAAGGAATGGACTGCCTGCCGGAGGGCTTTAAGCAGATGGTGCCGGCAATCTTGATTTTGACCTTTGCCTGGTCCTTAAAGGCCATGACGGATAGCTTGGGAGCGAAGGAATTTGTAGCAGTGATGGTAAAGAGCAGTGCAGGCTCCGCATTATCCTTCCTTCCGGTATTTATTTTCCTGATTGCCATAGGACTGGCCTTTGCCACAGGAACCTCCTGGGGAACCTTCGGAATTTTGATTCCTATTGTAGTAGCCATTTTCCAGGGGGTGGATAGCAACATGATGATTCTTTCCATGTCCGCCTGCATGGCGGGAGCGGTTTGTGGAGACCACTGTTCTCCCATATCCGATACCACCATTATGAGCTCCGCCGGAGCCCAGAGCGTTCATATCAACCATGTACAAACCCAGTTACCCTACGCCCTTTTGGTGGCCGGGGTATCCTCGATTAGTTATATTTTGGCAGGATTTTTAAAGACTCCTTGGATTCCGCTGGGAATAGGCGTAGTACTTCTGTTTGGAATTTTGCTTTGGATTAAGAAGGGACAGAAGAAAGCTTAAAAGACTGATTAAAAGGCAGATAGGAGCTTAGGAAAGGTCAATATTTGCCTTGGCGAAAATGGGAGAAGATATATTGAGATAAAGCATGCAAAAATAGGGAGCTGT
>CAUUUY010000183.1:0-4155 GCA_963548305.1 uncultured Oribacterium sp. | reverse complement strand
TTCCGATATCGGAAGGATGGATGCGGAGATGCCGGTACAGCAGGAAGGAAAGGATCTACTCATCGGCTTTAATCCTACTTACCTGATGGATGCTCTTCAGAATATTGAAGAGGAAGAGGTGGATTTGTACTTTACTATTTCCCGCTCTCCCGTCTTTATCCGGGATCAGGAGGAAAGCTACAACTACATGATTTTACCGGTTAACTTTAATGCGGAAGCCGTAGGATGATTATCGAATCCATAGAATTACAAAATTATAGAAATATAGAAAAATTGAAGCTTCCTCTGGGAGAGAAGAACAATATCCTTTACGGAGACAATGCCCAGGGGAAGACCAATCTTTTGGAGGCCATTTTCTTTGGCAGCACCGGAAAGTCCTTTCGTTTTTGTAAGGACAAAGAATTGATCCATTTCGGGGCGGAGGAAGCCCATTTAAAAATGATCCTGAAGAAAAAGGGAATTTCCCACCGGATAGACATTCACCTAAAGAAAAATAAAAGTAAGGGAGTGGCTATAGACGGATTTCCGGTGAAGAAAAGCTCCGAGCTTTTCGGTCTGGGAAATATCATTATTTTTTCTCCGGAGGATCTGTCCTTGATTAAAAACGGGCCAAAGGAAAGAAGAAGATTTATTGATTTGGAGCTTTGTCAGCTGGATAAGATTTATCTCTACCACTTATCCATGTATAATAAAGTGTTGCAGCAAAGGAATAAGCTTTTAATGGAATTGTATTTTCGGCCAAAACTGGAGGAAACTCTTTTTGCCTGGGATGAGGAACTGGTAAAGCATGGGAAGATGGTGATTTCCCTCCGCAGAGATTTTGTGGAAAATTTACGGAAAAAGGTGGAAAACATCCACGGGGAAATCAGCGGAAAGCGGGAAGAGCTTCTTCTAAGCTACGAGGAAAATGTTAGCGAGGAAAATTTCTCCTTGCAGCTGGAAAAAAACAGGGAGGCGGAGAAAAAACAACAGACTACCCTCTCCGGTCCCCACCGGGATGACCTGTCCTTTCAGATTAACGGTCAGGATATCCGGCATTTCGGTTCCCAGGGACAGCAAAGAACAGCCGCCTTGTCCCTAAAATTAGCGGAAATTAATTTGGTGAGAGAAAGAATTCAGGATAACCCCATCTTATTGTTGGATGATGTGTTTTCAGAGCTGGATCAAAAGAGACAGAATTTTTTATTAGAGCAGTTAGGGAATTTACAAAGCCTGATTACATGTACAGGATTGGAAGAATTGGTAAAGCATCGATTCCCCATAGACCATGTGTTTTATGTGGAAAATGGACAGGTGCAGTGTCAGTAAAGAGGAGGAACTATGTCGATAGAGATGGAAGAATTTGGAGGAAATGAAGCAGAATTTCTTCATGGTTCTAAGGAATACGGTGCAGATCAGATTCAGATTTTGGAGGGACTGGAAGCGGTTCGGAAAAGACCGGGAATGTATATCGGAAGCACTTCCGTTCGCGGTTTGCATCATTTGGTTTATGAAATCGTGGATAACTCTGTAGACGAGGCATTAGCCGGATTTTGTAATACCATTACCGTTAAAATTCATCAGGATAACTCCATTACCGTAGGGGATAATGGACGAGGAATTCCTGTAGATATACAGAAAAAGGCGGGAAAGTCCGCTTTGGAAGTTGTTTTTACCGTTCTTCATGCAGGAGGAAAGTTCGGAGGAGCCGGATACAAGGTTTCCGGCGGTCTTCACGGTGTAGGAGCCAGCGTGGTAAATGCCCTTTCTGAGTGGCTGGATGTAAAGGTTTATAAAGAGGGCAAGATTTATACCATGTCCTTTGCCAAGGGAAAGGTAACAAAGCCTATCGAGTGTATCGGAACTTGCAGCGCAGAGGAGCAGGGAACCGAGGTACACTTCCTTCCGGATGCAAGCATTTTCGAAGAAAGCGTTTATGAGTTTGAAACCTTGAAGATTCGTCTTCGGGAAACCGCCTTCTTAACCAAGAATCTGAAGATTCGTCTTGTGGATGAGCGGGAAGGACAGGAGAAAGAAAAGGAGTTCCACTATGAGGGAGGAATTCAGGAGTTTGTTACTTTCCTGAATAAGGGCAAGGAAGCTCTTTATCCGGATGTGATTTACTGCGAGGGTGATAAAGAAAAGATTCTGGTGGAAGTGGCTATGCAGCATAACGACTCCTATACGGAAAATATTTATACCTTCGTAAACAACATCAATACCCCGGAGGGGGGAACCCACCTTACCGGTTTTAAAAATGCTTTAACCAAAACCTTTAATGACTATGCAAGACAGAATAAGCTTTTAAAGGATAGTGAAGCCAACCTTTCCGGAGAGGATATCCGTGAGGGATTAACCTGCATTATCTCTGTAAAGATTGAGGATCCCCAGTTTGAGGGACAGACCAAGCAGAAGCTGGGAACCTCAGAGGCTCAGGTGGCAGTGCAGGGCATTGTTTCCGAGCAGTTGACCTATTTTCTGGAGCAAAATCCTGCGGTTGCCAAGGTGATTTGTGAAAAGTCTATTTTGGCGCAAAGAGCAAGAGCCGCAGCCAGAAAGGCCAGAGATTTAACCAGAAGAAAGTCCGCCTTGGACGGTGTGGGACTTCCCGGTAAGCTTGCGGATTGCAGCAGCAAGGATCCGGAAAGATGTGAAATCTTTATTGTAGAGGGAGATTCCGCATTGGGACCTGCCAAGGAAGGAAGAAATCCGGAAACCCAGGCCGTACTGCCTCTTAGAGGTAAGGTATTAAATGTGCAGAAGGCCAGACTGGATAGAATCTATGCCAATGAAGAAATCAAGGGAATGATTACCGCCTTTGGAACAGGTATCCACGAAGATTTTGACTTAAGCAAATTACGCTACCACAAAATCATCATTATGACGGATGCGGATGTGGACGGCGCTCATATTTCCACCCTGATGCTGACCTTTATTTATAACTTTATGCCGGAGCTTATCCGAAAAGGACATGTTTATCTGGCTCAGCCGCCACTCTTTACCATTCAGAAGAACAAAAAGCATTACTATGCTTACTCTGATGAGGAATATCAGAGAATTTTAAAGGAAATCGGATCTGATGGAGCAGACGTATCTCGATTTAAGGGTCTTGGAGAGATGAATACGGAGGAGCTGCAGGAAACCACTCTGGATCCGGAAAGCAGAACTTTGCTTCGTGTAAATATGAGTGACGAGGATAAGGCGGAGCTGGATATTACCTTTACTACCTTAATGGGAGATCAGGTAGAGCCCAGAAGAGAATTTATCGAGCAAAATGCCCGCTATGTTACAAATTTGGATATTTAAAGACTTTTCCAAAAAGAATTGCAAGTTAAAGGAGGCCAATTTTGGAGCCAAATATTTTTGATAAAGTGCAGGATGTGGACTTAAAAAAGACCATGGAAAATGCGTATATCGACTACGCCATGAGTGTCATTGTGTCCAGAGCGATTCCCGATGTTCGGGATGGTCTTAAGCCTGTACAAAGAAGAGTGCTTTATGCTTTGCAAAGTCTGGGCGTTACTCCGGATAAAAAAACCAAAAAATGCGCCACAATTGTTGGAGAAACCATGGGTAAATATCACCCCCACGGTGACTCCTCCATTTACGGCTCTTTGGTTTATATGGGACAGCCCTGGTCTATGCGGCACGTCCTGATTGATAAGCAGGGAAACTTTGGTTCCGAGGACGGAGACAGCCCGGCGGCAATGCGTTATACCGAGGCTAAGATGTCCAGATTAGCCGGAGAAATGCTGGCAGGCATCAATAAGAACACCGTGGATTTCATGCCGAACTTCTCCAATGAATACGAGGAGCCGGTGGTTCTTCCTTCCCGTTTTCCCAATCTTTTGGTAAACGGTGCCACAGGTATTGCAGTAGGTATGTCCACCAATATCCCTCCCCATAACCTGAGAGAAGTGATTAAGGGTGTGGATTGTATTATTGACAATAAAATTGCGGGAAGAAAGACGGAAATAGAAGAACTTCTTCCCATTATTCAGGGACCGGATTTTCCTACAGGGGCGACGATTTTAGGAAAAAGAGGAATTGAAGAAGCTTACAGAACCGGAAGAGGAAAGATTAAGATGCGGGCGATTTGCGAGATTGAGCCCATGCACAACGGCAAAAATCGCATTTTGGTAAAGGAGCTTCCCTATCTTGTATACCGTTCCCGCG
>CAUUUY010000182.1:0-4160 GCA_963548305.1 uncultured Oribacterium sp. | reverse complement strand
ATAAACTGGAAAAGCAGATGGAAGCCTTGCAAAGAGAAGAAGAGGCTGTTCTTTGCTTTCATCCGGCAAAGGTTTTGCTCCCCGATGGCAGGGAAGGGCCAAAAGACTTACTTCGTCCCTATTCGGAGGGGAAAATATTGGAAGGAAGAGAGCTAATCAATCATCCTAAGGGGATTGCCTTTTCCTCTATGTTTTTTAGAAGAAGCTTAATTGAAAAGCTTCCGGACTTTTACTATGCCTGTCCGGTGGGAGACAGACCTATAGAGTTGATGGCGGCCTTGGCCGGAAAGGCGGTATACTTGCCGGAGGAATACACTGCCTATCGCTTTCATTTGCAAAGCTCCTGGACGGAAAGGGAGAAAGGACGGCAGCAGCAGGAAAAATACCTTTCGGAAATGAAGCATTGCTATAAGCTCTTTTTAGAAGAGTCCAAGGGGAAATATAGCTTGGAAGTAGAGGAAGCTATCAATAGACTCAGCTTTTCTATAGCACTGAATCTTAGGGATTTTTCTGAAATCTATCAGAAGGACTATAGAGCCTATTTGCAGGAAATGTCTTTCCAAGAGAGAACTTTGCTTCGCTTGGAGCGGTACTGTCCTAAGCTTTATCGCTTCTTACAGAAGAGATTCGGTATGGAGCGGAAGAAATAAATAGAAGAGCAAGTTCAGTGAAACAGAAAGAGCAGCTTCAGCAAAGCAAAAAGAAATGTAAAAAAATCCAAGGACAGTAAATCAAAGGATAGTAAGGAGAATGCTATGGGGGAAATGACGCAAAATAAAGAGGGATGGAAGGGAAAAATCCTTTCCGGCCTTTTTTGGCGTTTCCTGGAGCAGATTTCTTACCAGGGCATACAGCTGATTTTCTCCCTGTTTCTTCTTCGGATTTTGGATACGGAAGAAGTAGGGGCGGTTAGTGTCATCAGCATCTTTATCACCATTGCCAATACCTTTATTCAATCCGGTTTTTCTCAGGCGCTGATGCAGAAAAAAGAAATTAAAGAGGAAGATTATTCCTCCGTGTTTTATCTTACCTTGGCTTTGTCCGGAGGAATCTACCTCCTGTTTTACGGCATAAGCCCTTTTGTGGCAGAGTTTTACCATCTCCCGGTTTTAGAGTCCCTTTTACGACAAATGAGTATTTTACTCTTTCCCGGGGCGGTAATTTCCATCCAAATGGCCTATGCCGGAAGGGCTTTGCAATTTCGACCGATTTTTTTAGCCAGCTTTTTTTCCTCCCTCTTTTCCGGAGCGCTGGCAGTGTTTTTAGCTTATCGGGGCTATGGTTCCTTTGCCATGGCCTATCAGCAGATTTCCTATTACTTTTTTACCATGCTGATATTATTCTTATGCCTTCCTTGGAGACCGAAGCTTTTATTTCGGCTTTCCTCTTTATCAGCTCTTTTTCATTTTGGCTGGAAAATCCTTTTTTCCGGACTCTTGGATCAGATTTGGCAAAATATCTATGGTCTTGTCATCGGAAAACGCTACAAGGTAGAGGAACTGGCGCTTTACAATCGTGGAGAAATGTTTCCAAAGCTTCTTTCCTCCACCCTTTCCACCATGATATCCGGAGTAATGTTTCCCGCCTTTTCCAAGATGCAGGAGGAAAAGGATACCTTGCAGGAAATGGCCAGGAAAACCATTCGTTTTTCCGCCTTCCTTTTGTTTCCCATTCTTTTTGGACTAATGGCAGTGGCAAAGCCCTTTATCATCTTACTACTCACCAAGAAATGGATAGGTATGTTGCCCTATCTTCGTTTTCTTTCCGTGACTTATCTATTCCTGCCCCTTCACATGTGTAATCTCCAGCTCATGAACAGTCAGGGACGCTCGGATTTATTTTTGAAGCTGGAAATTATCAAGAAGATTTTGGGCATAGGAATTCTCCTCCTCACCTTCCCCTTTGGGATCTTCGTCATGCTCTTTGGGAAAAATGTAGGAGAAGTTCTTTGCCTGTATTTAAACGCCAAACCCAATGAAAAACTGATACAATACGGCTTCTTCTCCCAACTCAAAGACTGTCTG
Source organism: uncultured Oribacterium sp. (assembly GCA_963548305.1). Taxonomy (GTDB): domain Bacteria; phylum Bacillota; class Clostridia; order Lachnospirales; family Lachnospiraceae; genus Oribacterium. Next base: position 2,136 of record CAUUUY010000182.1, on the reverse strand, counting down.
GCATCCTTTATCGCATCCGTTCTCATGGGAGGAATCGTTTACCTATCCCAAGGACAATTAGAAAAAAGAGGAATGACCGAACTATGGCAACTCATAGCCCTCATCCCCCTGGGAGCAATCTGCTATATACTATTTTCCTTGCTACTGAACAGAAAAGATATCAAAACACTAATGGAACTAAACCCCTTAAAAAGAAAAGGATTATAGAAAACAATTAGCCAAAGCGAATAATGCTGAATAGCTGTGAAAAAGGGAATCTGAGCCTACCGGTATTAGCAGAAAGCCTTCGAAGAAAAGGAATGTAAAAATCCAAAGTCAAAGCGAACGAAGCTGACTTGGCAAAGAGGGTAATCCTAGCCTCCTAGTACTAGCAGAAATTCTGCGAAGAGAAGAACTGAAGAAAACCAAAGCCAAAGCGAACGAAGCTGTATAGGTATGAAAGAGGGTAATCTGAGCCCGTCGGTACTTGCGAAAAACACAGGCACTGTGTTTTTCGCTTAGTATCCGCTACGTGGCGAAGTTAGCGGGAGCGTGCCCGATTTCATATCCATACAGATTCGGAGCGTTGCCCTTGATTTTTCTACAGTTTTTTTACGCAGAGCGAGGTTGGCGCAAGCGTGCCCGCTTTCCTGCCTATTCAGCATCGGAGCGCAGCCCTTTTCTTCTCCTCTTTCTCTCCGAAAGATACACAAAGCAGTTTTTAAACAGCCTAAGCTCAATAGCGATCATTCTTCTAAGTGGCACCCCGCGGAAATCCACCTTCTTCATTTCCTTTCTTTCCTTTAAGCCTCTAAAGATACCCTTCCGATAAGCTTTTCCATAGCCCTTCTTTTGGAAGTAAAGAGCCTTAATCAAAATTCCCAGTAAGAAGGGCAGGAAATTCAGAATTTTCAGCCCTAGAGGAAAGTTTTTGTAGAGAAGGAAGATAGAGTTTCTGGCTGAAAGCTCCACCTTAAAATCACTGTATTTTCCGCCGCTGGTTCCGGAGCCCACATGCTTACAGAGGGCAGTGGGGCAGTAGTAAACGGAATAGCCCTTCCATTGAGCCCGAAATGACAGGTCCACATCCTCCAGATAGGCAAAGTGCTTTTCATCAAATAGCCCGGTTTTTTCTAAAAGAGGAATGCTGTATAGGGAAGCTCCTCCACAGGCGGAAAATACCTTCTTCGCCTTAGTCCATCGGGAGGCTTCATCCTCTAAACCTCTTTGGAAGGGAAAACCTAAGAGGCAAAGCTCATCCCCGGCGTCGTCCATAAGGCTTGGGTCATGCATCTTTACCATTTTGGAGGAAAGGGCAAATACCTTTTCTCCTTTTTTTTCTTTTTCTTCCATAAAAAGCAGAAGCTGCTCCACAAAATCCGGAGCCACCTCCGTATCGTTGTTTAAAAGCAGGGCATAGCTTGCTCCCTGCTCCTTGGCCCAGAGGATTCCCTGGTTCACCGCAGTGGCAAAGCCGGTATTTTCCGTATTTTGAATCAGGAAAATCCGTTCCGGATCCTGCTCCATCCAATATTTGATTTGTTTTTCACTGTCGTCCTTGGAGGCATTGTCCACAAAAAGAATAGAAAAGTCCTGCCTGCTTTGAGAAAGCAAAGCAGGCATGCACTTTTCTAAAAAATGAGCTCCATTATAGTTTGGTATAACGATGGTTGTTTTCATTTGTTTGTCCCTTAGGCGTTGGGTTCAATGATATTTTCTTCCGCTTCCTTAGCCACTTCCTTCTTGGAATCGGCTACACTCTTGGCATCCTCTGCACTTTGCTTACCGGCAACAACAGGATCGGTAGGATCGTAGTTCTGCTCTCTGGGGATAGCCTGCATAATGGCATCCTTTTCGATTGGACCCTTGTCCCAGGCATCGGAATACACATTTACGGGAGTTCCGTTCTTACAGTTTTCATAGACCCACTGGGAATCTATGGCTCTTAAACGAATACATCCGCCGGAAATAGCCTGATCGATAAAGTTGTAGTTGATGGCATCAAAGCTGTGGGGGTCTGCCTTTTCATACAATAAGGAATGAATCAAAAATCCCTTATAGAAACGGGAGAGGAACTGGGTATAGCAATCCTTGTGCATGAAGTGCCAACGATATTTCTGGTAAATCTTGAAGGTACCAAGAGGCGTATCCGGTCCT
>CAUUUY010000181.1:0-4182 GCA_963548305.1 uncultured Oribacterium sp. | reverse complement strand
AGGGTATGGCTTATTTCCTCAGTTTTTTGATGCTTGCGGGAAATTTGCAAAGCGTGAGCTATGCGGAAGAAATTGCCGGAGAAACGGTAGAACGTATCGCTCTTGCTACGGAAGAAAAATCCTCTGAAAGTCTAAGAGAAAGGGCGGAAGAGAAGGCGGGGGAGGGAAAGACTTCTTTGGAAGAAACTGCCTTAGAGAAGGAAGGATCCGCATCAGAGGGAAAAAAGGAAAAGAAAGAAGAGCTAGTATCAGAAGAGGAGAATAAGACTGCTCCTTCGGAAGCAAAGACTGAGGAGTCTTCTTTGGAAGAGAAGGCTAGTTTGTCATCGGAAGAAGCTAAGCAGGAGGAAAAGCCGGAGTATATGGACGCCGGTTCTTTTGAGGCTTCCTACAGTAAGGATATTACTATACTGGCAAGCTTTTCTGAGGGAACCTTCTATGAGGGAACCAGAATGAAGGTGGTCCCGGTAGATTCAGAAAGCATTCTGGAAGAGGCCAAGGCCCTTTCTTTGAAGGATTATAAGAAAAAGAATCCGGGGGAAGAGGCGGAGGTTGAAGTTCTGGAGGCTATCGACATTTCCTTCTACAGAGAAGTTAACGGTGTGGAAAAGGAAGTACAGCCTAAGAACGGCAAGAAGGTAGAGCTTCGCCTGCAAAAAAGTAAAAAAATAAAGGATGCTTTAGAGAAGACTGAGGAAAATCTTAAAGAAGACCAAGAAGAGGATCTTGAGGAAGAACTACAGATTGTACATCTTTCTGAAGATCATCCCGGAGAAATCCTTAGTGTAAAGGAGGAGGGAGAAGAACTCCTGTTTTCCGCAAAGCATTTCAGTCCCATTATCCTGGTAAGAAGAAAAAGGGATTTGGGAGAAGAGGCTGTCAACCATGAGTTTAAGGCGTTCTGGACGGAAGCTCCTAATGCTCCTAGATTTGGCAGCACCATTCCCAACGGCCATACTTATACCGATAACAGTAACGGTGTAATGCGGGAACAAAGAGATTTAAAAATCATTCCTCCGGAGAACGCTTCCAACGGTACGGATACAACTACCCTGGGCATAGAGCTTACCCTGAAGGGAAACAAAAATGTCAGTTATGATGTAGGAACGGTTAATATTGATGTTCCTGCCAGAATTTTTGAAGGCTGGGATGAAAATGAACCGGACAAAATTTCTGTATATGAGAAAAAGGAAGGGAATCAGCATAAGCTGCAGCCTTCTATGGCTACAGGCTTGCTTGAGGCGCCGAATACCAATACCCAAAGTAGCTTTAATTATACCATTATCAAAAAGAATGTTCCCGGAAAGGATAAGCCGGAAGACTATCTTCGTTTAACTAACTATAGGGCGGTAAACGGTGGATTTACTTTTAAGGCGGATATTGCCTACAACCTGACTCCTTCCATGCTGAAGGTAAAGCATGATTATGCTAAGGGGGTAGGTGTCTATGACAATAAATTCCCTGTCAGCTTAAATATTGACCACAGTGATAACAGTTTGGATGTGAAACAGGATGTTCCTCTTTCCGTTCATGTGGAAACCAAGGTTGAGCCTACTAGCTTCAATTTCAAGCACGGTGAGGCGGATATGAAGCAGGGGATATTCTTCTCCTGGGATCCCAGCTGGGGCACTACCACGGATAACCCCGGTGAGTATTTCTATGGCGTTTGGTATCTAAGAGTTGATAGAGCCAGGGCAAGCTCTCAGGCCTTTGATTATAGCTTCCATACCTTAGATCCTGCAGATTCGGGTGGAGGAATCCTGGTTGGTGCGAAGAAGCTTCCTACAAACGCGGCATGGAACGTCTACTACAATAAGAGCGATATTGAAAATCATGCCAGAAACGGTTATGCGGATATTGCAAAGTTTATGGGGCCGGGAGAAAATCCTCCGGCAACAAAGCCTTTTTTGGAGAACCCCATTAATAGAAGCTATATAGGAATTCCAAAGGATCCCAGTGTAGAAAACCTCCCCACTCATCAGCCCTATGTGGCTGCCTTAAACTATGCCAACGACAAGTATAATTCCCAGCTTTATGCCTTACTGTATAAGTATCCTATGAGCAAGTTGCAAGAGGCAAAGGACAAGGGTATCGATCTTACGACCGATGGGCTTGATATTAGCAATAAGGTTGGGTTTACAGAAACCTGGGCAGACGGCTATGTGAGAAAGGGTGAGGCGGAGGCGGCACCTATGAAGGTACTTCTTCGCTCTTCAGGGCCGGGAGACTTTTTATTAAAGAAGTATAATACTGTGGATAGACAGATTTACCTTGGCGTTTTTGGATTACAAAGTATTTATAAAGGTGGTGCAGCGGCTCCTGTAGTATATAGCAACTGGAATGAAAGCTTTACTCTTTCTGCTACATATAAGGCAAAGGATAGCAGTGTAAATGTGTCACGGGACGGAAGCTATACCACCTCTGATACTAATGTTCCCGGTTCCGGTGCTACCCTTACAGACGGAAAGTATAAGCTATTCTCTGTAAAACCCAGCCAAGTAAATGGAAAAACTTTGAAAGAGGAAACAAATCAGGATGAATTCTCCAGTGATTCTATAACAAACGGTGATGTTTATAGAGGTGGCGTTTATGAATTAACAGAGGAGGACTACCATTATAGCCGTATCTATTTAAGAGATATGAAGGCCTATGATGTGGATTATTTGGGGAATCAGTTGGTAAAATTCTCCGGTAAAGCTAGCCCCAGAAAGAAAGATTCCAGCTATCCTCCCGTACAGGTTATGGTAAAGGATAAGAGATATCCGGGAAGAGGATATTTTGAGTATGGTCGCTTAAGCTATAACGACCATGGAGGCGTTATCTTTACTGTAACAGAGCCCGGCGCAATAAAGAAGTATACACTCCGTGACAATGCCGACATTTCACAAACGAATCAGCTGGACTTAGAGGCTGCCTTTGGAGATAACATTGTAGGGCTTCAGTTTAAACAGGATTCCCCCTATTATAAGACAAACTTTGATGCGTCATTCACCATAAAGGTGACTCCTCAGCCTGCTATGCGGAACTTCATTGCCGATACCATGGCTAAAGGAGACGGGTATAACATGAACTTCCTGGCAGGTGGCGCTGTAGGAGAAGTCCGTCAATTAGGTACAGCGATTATTGATAAGAGGGCGGGAAAATACTTGGCTGAAATAGGCTATGGTTTAGAGCCCTTAAATATCACCTCGGAGCTGGTAAAGCAAAACAAACCTTATGTGGACCATCCTGAGCGCAGCGAGCAAAGCATGGATGTTATTGCCTGGGGCTTTAACTGGGGAATCTTCCCCACCAGTTTACAGGAGGATGAGTATACCAAGCCTTATGTGTTAAAATCCGGAATTATCTATGATCTTCTTCCTGCAGGAACCTATGTGGACGAACGCTCTATTGTTCTGGGAACCTGGGATGCGGCGGACACTCCACCGGAAAGTAAAAAATTTGTCAAGGGGAAGGACTATACCGTAGAGTTTAAGAAGAACTGGAAAGGCTCCGGTCAGACCATGATGATTATTAAGTTAACCATTCCGGATGATGCAGAGCATCGTTTTTGGAATAAACAATATAATCGAAGCGGTTGGAAGCTAAACTATACCCTTTGGAACCCTTACACCAATATCGTGGACCGGGGAAGAACGGCAAAAAACACCTTGGGATTTGTCAATACTGACGAGAATACCATTTGGAATCCAAACTATAACCCGAAGCTTGCAAATCCGGGGAATAATGCAGATAAAATTAAATATTACGAGGAGCTTGCGCTGAATGCTTTAAACAGTAGCAATGATAAATATACCACCTCCGTAACGGAACTGAATATGCCCTACGGCCCGGTAACGGTACTGGAGGCAAGATTCAGCAATACGGTTTCTACGGAGATTGATCCCCGTTATTTAAGTACTAATGTAAGCTATATGGGAGATCCTTATACCCATAGACTGATGTATCAGGCTTCAGATAACAGCAGAACAACGGATTTGGTCATCTATGATATCCTGGGAGAGAAAAAGGATAGAAACGGAGACTTTAACGGTGTAGACATCAACAGTCTCTTGAGTAAGCGCTCCTTTGATAAGGACAATACCAACAACTCGGATACCTTAAAGCCCAGAGTCTTTTACTCTTATGAAATTCCTACTGAGGCAAAAAGAGATTTAGGAAAGGCCTTTCATGACCCGGATT
>CAUUUY010000180.1:0-4185 GCA_963548305.1 uncultured Oribacterium sp. | reverse complement strand
TCCTAACCATCAAGGGTTTGAGGCAAGTTATGTTTATGCCTTTTTTTTATTGCTTTTATTATTGGGAAATGGAACTTCTTTTCTGCTTTCCTTTCGGGGAAAAAGACAAAGGAAAAACTATCTATACCATGCTCCCTTTCGTGCTTTAGTTTTTTTTCTTTTTACTCTTTATGATTTACTCACCTTAAAAAGCAATATTTTGATTACACCGTATTTTCCCAGTATTGATAAGGTACTTTCTTCCATGGTGCAGGATAGAGCCTATCTGTGGGAATGTACCATGAGCTCCTTGTTCTTATTGTTTTGCGGTTATTTTTCCGGGCTGATTGTAGGACTCTTGACAGGAATTGCCTGTGGCTATAACAAAAAAATCAATTACTGGATAGAACCTTTTATGAAGCTGCTGGGCTCCATTCCCAGTACCACATGGATTCCCATTGTCATGGTTTTAGCGACTTCTTTGTTTCGAGGTAGCGTCTTCATCATTGCGCTGGGCGTATGGTTTTCTATTACCCTGGCAACGATTACCGGTATTCGGAACATGGACAAGTCCTATTATGAGGCGGCAAGAACCCTGGGGGCAAAGGAGAAGGATTTGATTCTGGAAATCGCTATTCCCTCGGCCTTACCCAGCATTTTCCAAGGCATGGTTCAGGCCATGAGTTCAGCTTGCATGGCGTTGATGGTTGCGGAAATGATTGGTGTGGAATCAGGTCTTGGCTGGTATATCACCTGGCAGAAGAGCTGGGCGGAGTATGGAAAGATGTATGGTGCCATCATTTTAATCTGTTGCATTTTCGTCACCGTGAATTTTCTTTTGAATAGCATAAAAAAACGGGTGCTTCGTTGGCAGGAAGGCATGCTGAAGGATTGATAAGAAAAGGATTAGAAGAATGAGAACTGACAGTTGACTAGCGGAAAGAACCTGTTCGGAAAGGAGTAGCCCTTGGGATTAGTGATAGAAAATGTTTCAAAAAGTTTTGCCCGTAAGGAAAAGGAAATCACCTTTGCCCTTTCTCCGGTGAATTTGCAGGTGGAGGAGGGAGAATTCCTTTCTATTGTTGGGCCCAGCGGATGCGGTAAATCCACTTTACTTCGTTTGGTGGCAGGTTTAATTTCTCCCACATCCGGCAGACTGGTTTTAGACGGGGAGGAGATTCAAGGAACAGATGCTAAAAGAGGTATGGCCTTCCAAAAGCCTACTCTTTTTCCTTGGCTTACGGTGGAGGAAAATATTGCTTTCGGACCAAGAATGCAGGGAAAGAAGAAAGCGGAAGAGATAGAGAGAATGTTGGAATTAACCCATTTGACGAAATTCCGAAAGGCCTATCCTCACGAATTGTCCGGGGGAATGGCGCAAAGAGTGGCTCTTGTCAGAACCATGATTAATGAGCCGGAGGTCTTTTTGCTGGATGAACCGCTGGGAGCATTGGACGCTTTTACTAGAATGCAGATGCAGGATGAACTGCTCTTTTTATGGAAGGAAAAGAAAAACATGATGCTGATGGTGACCCATGATGTGGATGAGGCTATTTATATGGGAACCAGAGTTATCGTGATGGCTAAGGCGGGAGGCAGCATTTTAAGGGATATTCCTATTGATTTGGAATATCCCCGGAAAAGATTGGATCCCAAGTTTTTATCTTATCGTGAGGAAATCATGCGTCTTCTCGGGGTGGATCAGGAGGAAGAGGCGGGTTAAGAAGTTTCTTAAAACTCATACAAAATGCGATGGGTTTTTAGATAAATAGGAACAAGAAATGTACAGGCAAGAAGAGGAGTGTATGATGAAAAAGACATTGAGACAGCTGGGAATGGCATTGGCTTTTGCTTCCGTTTTTTCTATGACGGCTTGCAGCAGTCAGGTGGGAAAACAGGCGGAAACGACAAAGGCGGAAACAGGAACTTCGGCTGAAAGTCAGGAAAAGGCTGAGGGCGAGAAGGAAAGTACAGCACAGGAAGCAAAGCAGGAGAATGGAGAACAGCAAACCGAAGAAATCAAGGGGGGATTTTCCGACCGTCCGGAGGCAAAGGACATTGTTTATCATCCCTTAAAGCTCACTCCGGAGGAAGAAGAGGCCTGGAAGAAGGAACCTGCTTATGGCAAGGATATCCAAATCGGCTATAATGGAGGACTTTGCACCGGAACCTTCGGTACTGCCCAGGAAGAGGGATTTTATAAGGCAGAGGGCTTAAGTACAGCTATCAGTCAGATGACAGAAGCTAAGGATGCCGTAGCTACGGGAAAGGTGGACATTGCCGCAGACCATTTGGCTTCCGTTTTTGTTCCTGCAGTAAACGGATTGAATCTGGTATTTACAAAAGGTGCTCACAGCGGTTGTAAGACTTTATATGTTCTTAAGGATTCAGATATTCAAAGCACCGCGGATTTAAAGGGAAAGACGGTTTCTTTAAGCGACGGTATCGGAAATTCCGACCATAATATTGCCCTTCGTTTCTTTAGTAACGACGGCATTAAGCCTGAGGAAGTGAAGTACAAGGTGGTTGCTAACGATGCGGTAATTATGGCTTTACAGAATGGAGAAGTACAGGGAGCCATGATGTCCGATATGTTTGCCCGGAAATTTGTAGACGAAGGAATTGTTCGACCGATTCGTTCCCTCACTACAGATCCGGATTTCAAGGTGGAACCTTGCTGTGTACAGATTATGAATGCGGATTTTGCAAAGGCTAATCCTATTACCGCAAAGAAGCTGAAGAATGCCAGCATGTACTGCAGTCAGTGGATTGAAGACAATAAAGAGAGCTTTGTGGATCTTCTTTTAGAAAAGAATTGGGCCAGCGGTGACAGACAGAAGGTCTTGGATTTTGCCAATTCTTTAAATTTTGTACTGAGCGATCAGCAAACAGAAACTGCTATGAGAAAGGTCATCAAGGATTACCAGTCCTTCGGACTCTTGGATAAGAATCTCAAGGAAGAGGATATTGTGGAAAAGTTCTGGCAACCTATGGACTGTGGAACAGAGAAGTGCACTAATCCCCAAGGCAATGGAAGCTGTTGCGGTTAATTGGTGTTGATGGACTTTTCTAAAAGTAAGGACTAAAGATTCTGTGTGTTTCTTGTAGGGGGAAAGGGAGAAATTGTAAGGTTCTTCAAAGCTGAACAGTATCATCTAGTGCATTTATCTATAAGTATGGATAGTTTGTAAAAAAAACCTTTTACTTTCTTTTCACTGTGCTAAAATAGACATAGTTCAAAAAATGAAGAAGAAGTACGTTTAGTGCTTCTTCTTTTGTTCGTAATTGATAAAGAAGGAGCAGGAAAAATGGACGCAGAGCAGGAGCATAAGCTACAGAAAAGGATTTTAAACTATGTACAGATTATTGTAGGCTGTTTTATAACGGCATTTTCCGTAAACTGCATTTTGGTGCCGAATAAGCTGTCCACCAGTGGAGTGACAGGATTGTCCCAGATGGCGGAACGTTTTATTGGGATTCGCTACACCTATATTTATTACTTTTTCAGTATTACCATACTGATTTTAGCTTTTATTTTTCTGAAACGAGAAGAGTTCATGAAGATTATCTTCGTTTCTTTTCTTTATCCTACTTTATTGGTGCTTACGGGAATGTTTGACTTTGTCTTCGTGCAAGGAGAAATGTTTTTGGTATGTATTTATTTCTCTTTGTTTTATGGCGTTGGCTCCGGCTTGGTTCTTCGGGCGGGGGTAACCTTCGGCGGAACGGATACTGTTGCCAGAATCTTGAATCGAAAGGTCTTTAAAGGTGTTCCCTTAAGTAAAGTCATGCTTTTCCTGGACGGCTCCATTTTGATTTCTCTGGGCTTCGTTTTTGGAAAAGACATTGCCCTTTATGCTTTAGTGAACCATGTGATTTGTATTTATATTATGGACTATATGCTTTTCGGTTTCCGTCAAAAGCTTTATAAGGTCACCATTATTCCATTTATCAAAGATGATACGGAAGACATTACCAAGTATATTTTGGGGCTTGGTCGTGGAGTTACCCAAACAAGAGTTGTGGGAGCCTATACCAAGGAAGAAAAGATTATGCTTTCCTCCATTTGTTCTCCCAGACAGTCGGCTATGATTCGTAAGTATCTTGCGGAGCATTTCCCCAGAGCCTTTATGGAGGTGGCACCAATTGTGACCGTATACGGCATAGGAGAACGCTTTGTGCGAATTAAAGGAGAGGATTAAAAGA
>CAUUUY010000179.1:0-4247 GCA_963548305.1 uncultured Oribacterium sp. | reverse complement strand
ATGTAAATATGATGGATGGAGGTATTCTGGATCCTGCCAAGGTGGCTAGAACCTCTTTACAGAATGCGGCTTCCGTTGCTTCCTCCTTACTTACCACAGAGTCTGTTGTAGCAGACATTAAGGAGCCGACTCCTCCTATGCCACAGATGCCGGGAGGAATGGGAGGAATGATGTAAGGAATTCCTTTTAAAAACTAGGCAAAGAAGAGAATATCGATTACAATGGAAAAAGGAAATAAACTGAGCTTAGGCTTAGCTTTATTTCCTTTTTCGCGACAAGAAAAGGAGGGCAGGATGGAGAATTATGTGGAACATTTGGTAAAAGGAAAGATAGAGGCAAAGGATAGGGGAATACAGATATTTGCGGTTTTCTTTCCTTTGGCTTTTCTTGTATTTTGCTATTTTATGGCACTGCCCTTTATTATTCTTTTCCCCGTTCTTTTTTTGTCTTATTATTTGGTGAATTCCGTGGATAGGGAATATGAGTATCTTTATCTTGGCGGAAGCTTTACCGTGGATCAGATTATTCATAGGGGAAAGAGAAAGCAAATGATAGATATTTCCCCGGAAGAAATTCTGGAAATACAGCCCTTTCGCCCGGAGAGGGAGGAAGGATGGAAGAGGGAAGGCGTTTCCGTTCTTCATGTAGAGGGCTTGGGAGGAAACAGTCCATACTGTATTCTTTTTCAGAAACAGGGGAAAAAGCAGGTTCTTGTTTTTGACGGAAAGGACAGCTTATTAAAAGAAATGAAACTGCAGGCAAGAGGAAAATTTATGGAGGAAGTATGAAGGACTTTGTAAGAGTGGCTACAGCCTGCCCAAAGGGGAGGGTAGCGGATCCGGAGTATAATCTGGAGCAAATGCTGATTTTGGCAAGAAAAGCAGAGGAGGAAAAGGTTTCTTTACTGGTATATCCGGAGCTTTGTCTGACTTCCTACACCGCCATGGATATGATTTATCAGCGCAGTCTTTTGGAGGGCGGAGAAAAGGCGTTAATTTCCTTTTGCAAACAAACGAAGGATATGGACGTCCTTTTTGTGATTGGCTATTGCCTGTTGCTGGAAGGAAAATTATTCAATACCGGAGTGGTGACTTACCATGGTGATATCCTGGGAATTGTACCGAAGCAGTTTATTCCCAACCATGCGGAGTTTTATGAGAGAAGATATTTTCAGGAAGGAAAGGAAGAGGTACGCTTTATCCCCAACATTTTAAAGGGAGAAGGCTATAGAAAGGAAATCCCCTTTGGGGCATCCCTTCATTTTGTTCGGGAAGAGGATCCCAGATTCCGTCTGGCAGTGGAAATCTGTGAAGATCTATGGGTTCCGGTTCCGCCCTCCAGTAAGCATGCACTGGCAGGAGCTACCATCCTCGTCAACTGTTCCGCTTCTGATGAACTGGTGGGGAAGCGGGGAAGCAGAAGACGACTTTTAGAGCATTACAGCGGGAATCTTCATGCCTCTTATCTTTATTCCAGTGCGGGTCCCTCAGAGTCTACCCAGGATATGGTATTCTCTGCCCATTGTTTGATTTCGGAAAATGGAAGAATCTTAAAGGAAAATCAGCCCTTTGAGGAGGGAATTTTCTGGGCGGATGTGAATCTGGCACTCTTGGAAGGAGAGAGGATGCGACAAAGCACCTATTTCGTAAAGGAAGATCCTTCCTATACACAATATTTTTCCATGAAGGAGAAGAACTACAGCCTTCAGCGCTTTGTGAGTCCCTGTCCCTTCCTGCCAAAGGCGGTAGAAAAGGAAGGAGAAAGGGCAAGAGAGATTCTTTCCATTCAATCCAGAGGCTTGAAAAAGCGTATGGAACATGTGGGATGCAAGAAGCTGATTTTAGGTTTAAGCGGCGGTCTGGATTCCACCTTGGCTCTTTTCGTATGTTTGGAGACCTTTGCCCTTTTGGGATATGATAAGGAAAATATCCTTTGCATCACTATGCCATCCTTCGGAACCAGCAAGAAAACCCATGACAGTGCGGAGAAGCTTGCCAAGGCCTTGGGCATTTCTTTGCGGGAGATTTCCATTGAGAAAGCGGTATTACAGCATTTTTCCGATATCTCTCAGGATTTGGAAAAGAAGGATATTGTGTATGAAAATGCTCAGGCCAGAGAAAGAACCCAGATTCTGATGGATTTGGCCAATAAGGAGGGGGCTCTTTTGGTGGGAACCGGAGATTTATCCGAACTGGCTCTGGGCTTTGCCACCTACAATGGAGACCATATGTCCATGTACGGGGTAAACGGAGATATTCCCAAGACGGCAATCCCCATGCTTCTTCGAGAATTTGCAAGAAAATCCGGTAATCAGGAATTGGAAAAGGTGGTGGAGGAAATTATTGCCACTCCGGTAAGCCCTGAACTTTTGCCACCGGATGCCTCCGGGGAGATTAGTCAGAGGACGGAGGATGTGGTAGGTCCCTACCTTTTACAGGATTTCTTCCTCTATCAACATCTGCGCTACGGATTTTCCGCAAGAAATATTTATGAATTGGCTTGCTTTGCCTTCTCTAAGGAAAATCTTGCGAATAAGGAAAATGAACGGAATATTCCGGAATTCACAGCGGCAGAAATCCTGAAAAACTTAAAAATCTTCTATAAGCGTTTCTTCGGCAATCAATTCAAACGTTCTTGCTTGCCGGATGGACCAAAGGTAGGAAGGGTGGCCCTTTCTCCGAGAGGTGATTTACGAATGGCCAGTGATGCCTGTGCGGATGTCTGGCTTTCGGAGCTTGCAGAGCTGGAAGCTTAAATGTCTGCAGCTTGAAGCTTAAAAGTCTGTAGCTTGAAGCTTAAAAGTCCATATAGACGTTTTCCGCTTGTTTTGTTATAATATTTTATCGAGTTTTGCCTATTTTTTAAATTAGAAAGCGAAAGAGCTTCATGCATAGAATAGAATCTCCTCATAATGAGGGATTAAAAGAAATCAGGGAACTGACGAAAAAAGCCAAGAAACGATGGGAGAAGGGTATGTTTGTGGCGGAAGGGGAAAGACTTCTGCTGGATTTGCCTGCGTCCTCTTTGCTTCAGCTTTATGTTCAGGAAGACTACAAAGGGGCATTACCCAGAGGAATAGAGAAAGAAGATTCCCGGATTTGTATTCTGAGTAAGAAGGCTATGGAAAGTATTTCCACCACGGAGCACGGACAGGGAATTCTGGGCTTGCTTCGTTTTCCGAAGAGGGAAAAGCCCCAAGGAAACCTGTTTCTGATTTTGGAAAATATTCAGGATCCGGGGAATCTGGGAACCCTTTTTCGTACGGCGGAAGCTGCGGGGGTAAGTCACATTTTTCTCAGCAGGAATACGGTGGATCCCTTTAGTCCGAAAGTGGTTCGCTCCACCATGGGCTCCCTTTTTCGCTTGCCCTTCAGCATTGAGGAGGATTTGCTTTCTCTTTGTGAAAGCTTGAAAAGTGCAGGGGTTCAGGTCTTTGCATTAGACTTGGGCGGGAAAAAAACACATTTTCAGGCTTCCTTCCAAGGACCCTCCGCCTTTTTATTCGGTAATGAAGGCAATGGTCTTACAAAGGAATTAAGCCAATGTGCTACGGAAAAACTCCTTATTCCCATGGAAGGGAAGATAGAGTCCTTAAATGTTGCTACTTCAGCCAGCATAGTACTCTATGAGGCTGTTCGACAAAGAAGATATATAAAGGAGGAAGGATGACTTTAGCAGGACGTGATTTTATGAAATTACTGGATTTTTCTAAAGAGGAAATTCAGGAGATTCTGAATGTAGCCAAGAGACTAAAGAAAGAGAAGAAAGAGGCGGTAAGGCGCTATCCTCACGGAGAAGCCTGTGCCGGCAAGAACATTGTCCTGATTTTTGAAAAGGCATCCACCAGAACCAGATGTGCCTTTGAGGTAGCAGCAGCGGACCTTGGTGTGCATAGCACCATGCTGGATGTGTCCAACAGCCAGATGGGGAAGAAGGAAAGTATTGAAGATACGGCAAGAGTACTTTCTACCATGTATGACGGAATTATGTATAGAGGCTATTCCCAGGAGGGCATGGAGGAGTTTGCCAGATATTCCTCCGTACCGGTATGGAATGCTTTAAGCGACCGTTTCCATCCCACTCAGCTTTTAGCGGATTTGTTAACGATTGAGGAGCGTTTCGGTAAGCTTAAGGGACTTAAGCTTTGCTATATGGGTGATGCCCGCTTTAATATGGGTAATTCCTATATGGTGGCCTGTGCCAAAATGGGCATGCATTTTGTGGCCTGCACCAAGGAAGGCTATTTT
>CAUUUY010000178.1:0-4292 GCA_963548305.1 uncultured Oribacterium sp. | reverse complement strand
TTCCGTTACAGCGGGAATGGGAATCTATGACACTATGCAGTACATCAAGTGTGATGTTTCGACCATCTGTGTCGGTATGGCCGCATCTATGGGTGCGTTTCTTCTTGCGGGCGGGACAAAGGGAAAGAGAATGATTCTTCCCAATGCGGAGGTTATGATTCACCAGCCCTCAGGCGGTGCCCAGGGACAGGCTACAGAGATTCAGATTACGGCAGAATGGATTCTCCGTACCAAGAAGAACTTAGCCAAGATTTTGGCGGAAAACTGTAATCAGCCCTTTGAGAAGGTGATGGCTGACACGGAGAGAGATTACTGGATGTCTGCGGAGCAGGCTCTGGAATACGGTCTGGTTGACCACATTTTCCAGAAAAGAACAGATTTAGAAAAGAAATAAATAATAAGGAAAGCAGGAAGAAATATGCCTATGAAACCGGATGATAAAGTAAGATGTTCCTTTTGCGGAAAATCAGCAAAGCAGGTTCGGAAAATGATTGCCGGCTTGAACAACACCTATATCTGTGATGAGTGTGTGGAGCTTTGTCAGGAGATTTTCGATGAAGAAATGGGCGGAGAAAATGCAGGAAGCGAAGTTTCCGATATCCATTTACTGAAGCCCAAGGAGATTAAAGATTTCCTGGATGAATATGTCATCGGACAGGATGAAGCGAAGAAGGTGCTTTCCGTTGCGGTATATAATCATTACAAGAGAATCACTTCCAAGGTAAGAGATATAGATGTGCAGAAGTCCAACATTTTGATGATCGGACCTACCGGAACAGGAAAGACCTACCTGGCCCAGACTCTGGCTAAGATTTTGGGCGTACCCTTTGCCATTGCGGATGCAACAGCCCTTACCGAGGCGGGCTATGTGGGAGAGGATGTGGAGAACATCCTTTTAAAGCTGATTCAGGCAGCGGATTACGATATTTCCAAGGCGGAGATCGGTATTATCTATATTGATGAGATTGATAAGATTACCAAGAAGTCGGAAAATGTTTCCATCACCAGAGACGTTTCCGGAGAGGGAGTACAGCAGGCGCTTCTGAAGATTTTGGAAGGAACCGTTGCCTCCGTTCCCCCTCAGGGTGGAAGAAAGCATCCTCAGCAGGAGCTGATTCAGATTGATACCACCAATATTCTCTTTATCTGCGGAGGAGCCTTTGACGGCCTGGAGCACATTATTGAGAAGAGAATTGCTTCTGGCTCCATCGGTTTCGGAGCGGAAATCGTAGAAAAGAATAAAGATAACTATGATGATGTTCTGAAGCAGGTACAGCCTGAGGACTTAACCAAGTTCGGTTTGATTCCCGAGTTTATCGGTAGAGTACCGGTGGATGTGGAATTAAGTAGCCATGATGTGGACAGTCTTAAGCGTATCCTGACCACACCGAAGAATGCTTTGGTAAAGCAGTATCAGAAGCTCTTTGAGATGGACGGCGTAGGTCTTTCCTTCACGGATGATGCGGTAACTGCCATTGCGGAGAAGGCGGTACAGAGAAAGACCGGAGCCAGAGGACTTCGTTCCATTATGGAAGGAATGATGACGGAAATCATGTATGAAATTCCTTCCGATGAGGACATTGCCGAGGTGGAGATTACCAAGGATGTGGTAGAGAATCAGGCCAAGCCCAAAGTGGAAAGAAATCCCGAGAAGAGACAGGAACGCTGGCTGGAATTTCAGCAGAGTAAAGAAGACAATGTAAAAGAAAGAAAACGGGTTAAGAAAAGAGGATAATATGGTCATTCGTTCTGTGGATCTTCCCTACGTTTGTGGTGTGAAGTCTACGTTACCAAAGACGGGAAAGCCGGAATTTGTATTAGCAGGCCGTTCCAATGTGGGAAAGTCCTCCTTTATCAATACCTTATTGCAAAGAAAGTCCTTTGCCAGAACCTCCTCCACACCGGGAAAGACCAGAACCATCAATTTCTACTCTGTTAATGACAGCTTTTATCTGGTGGATCTTCCCGGCTACGGCTATGCGGCTACAGGTCCTGTGGAGCAGGAAAAATGGGATCGCATGATTCGGCGCTATCTGGAGCAGGGAGAGGATATCGAAGAAGTAGTGCTGCTTCTGGACTGTAGAAGAATTCCCAGCGAGAAGGATTTACAGATGTTCCAATGGATCTGCTCTGCAACAGGCTATGAGCCCATTGTGATTATCACCAAGATGGATAAGTTGAAGCGTTCTCAGCAACAGCAGGCGGTAAAGGACATTCGAAAAGCCCTGTCCGCCAGTCCGGAATGTGTGATGATTCCCTTCTCCGCCACATCCAAGGCGGGAAGAGAAGAATGTTTGGATTTAATTGAGAAGATTTTGTTGACAAAGGAAGACTAGAGTGTTAAGATTCTCTAGTCTTATGACAGGAAAGTAGGTATCCACCTCACCTTGGCAGCTCACTGACCCGGGTTAATATTGATTATTACCTTTGTGTATTTTCAATGGTGGATTGGCTTACAATCCACCATATTTTTATTTTTAACAAGTATCTCCGGAGAAGTAAGGGATACCTTGGGTTTGTGCAGAGAGGAGCTTATGGCCATTAAAAAAATTGCGGAACTGGAAATTAACGAGCAGATTCGGGACAAAGAAGTAAGAGTCATCGGAGCGGAAGGAGAGCAGCTGGGGGTTATGTCCATTCAGGATGCTCAACAAAAGGCAAGAGAAGCGGAGTTGGATCTGATTAAGATTGCAGCGACTGCTCAGCCACCTGTAGTTCGTATTGCGGATTACGGAAAATATCGTTATGAACTGTTGCGTAAAGAAAAAGAAGCCAGAAAGAACCAGCACACAACAGAGTTGAAAGAAATTCGTATGACACCGAACATTGATACCAATGATTTGAATACGAAGCTTTCCGCAGCGAGAAAGTTCTTGGAGAAGGGAAACAAGGTCAAGATTGCCTTACGTTTCAGAGGAAGAGAAATGTCTCGTATGAATCAGTCCAAGTATATTCTGGACGAGTTCGGAGAGAAGCTTTCCGACATTGCCGTACTGGATAAGGCGGCAAAGGTTGAAGGTAGAAATATGGCAGTGGTTTTAAGCCCGAAAAAGTAAATTCACAGGAGGCAAATATGGCAAAGTTAAAGCTAAAAACGAAGAGAGCAGCAGCAAAGCGTTTCAAGCTCACAGGTACAGGAAAGTTAGTTAGAAACAAGGCAAACAAATCTCACATCCTTACCAAGAAGACCACAAAGAGAAAGAGATCTCTGAGAAAAGACACTGTGGTTGACCACACTAACGAGAAGGTAATGAAGAAGATTCTTCCTTATCTGTAATAGGCTAAGGGATTGATAGGAGGATAAGATGAGAATTAAAGGCGGAGTAAACGCAAAGAAGAAACACAATCGAGTTTTAAAGTTAGCGAAGGGATATAGAGGCGCCAGATCCAAGCAGTACAGAGTAGCTAAGCAGAGCGTTATGCGTGCTCTTACCGAGTCCTACAAGGGACGTAAGGAGAGAAAGAGACAGTTCAGACAGCTCTGGATTGCCAGAATCAATGCGGCTGCAAGATTAAACGGTCTTTCTTACTCCAAGCTGATGTTCGGATTAAAGTCCGCAGGCATCGACATGAACAGAAAGATGTTATCCGAAGTAGCTATTGCAGATCCGGATGGATTCAAGGCACTTTGCGATGCAGCTAAGGCTAAGTTAGCTTAAGAAAAAAATATCGGATTAGCGATATAAAAATAGATACCGTTTCGAGAATGGGGAAAAGCCCGGGATCGAAGCGGTATTTTTACATGCATTACTTTATTACTAATTTCTATAAATACTGAGTACTTATAAGATATTAAAATCTTACATTCCTTGTACTTATTTATAGAAATGTTATACTGCAATGGTTGCTATATTACAGACTAGAAGGAGTAAAGTATGAGAAAGAATCTTGTAAAGTTGGCTATTTGTTGTTCCGTGCTTTCTGCGTTGGCTGCTTGTGGAAATAAGTTTACAGAAACGAAGGAAAGTACTGCACAGGAGAGTGTAAAAGAAAGCGAGAAGCAAAGCGAAAAGACTACTGAGGCAGCCACTAAAGCGGCTTCTGAAAAGAAGGAAGAAGCGAAGGATGTAGCGGAAGTGAAGACCGAAACGGTCTATGTTGGCCCGGAGTATGTGAAGGAACTGATGGATTCCGGAGAGGATGTAGTGGTTTTGGAAGCTGCCTGGGGAAAGGTAGAGCAGGATGAGGCATATAACAAGGCCCATATTCCCGGAGCCTTCCATGTCAATACCGATGATATCGAAGAAGAGGAAACCTGGAATTTCCGTACTCCGGAAGAAATCGGAAAGCTC
>CAUUUY010000177.1:0-4300 GCA_963548305.1 uncultured Oribacterium sp. | reverse complement strand
CCGCCTTCAACATTGCTACAAAAATGTCGGACTGGAACTTGCTCTGATAGAAACCGATCATGGGAGAGGTCTTATCCTTATCCAGCACCACATATTTCGCAGGAAGCTGGGTAAGAGAAAGGGCGGTAACATCGGCGATACACTTATCACAGGTACAGCCTCCGTGCTTCTGAATCAGGCCCCTTACATCCTTGGTCTTAAGGATGTCCAGCATCACATTGACAATGTGGAACTCAGGTTCCGGCTCATCATATTCCGCCAGAAGCTTCTTCTCCAGATTCAACTGAATTTCGTTGGTGATTTTATCGTTTTCGGAAGATTCATCAATAACGGTAATCTTACTCTTCTTGTAGGAAGGAAGGGAAGCCGGCTCCTCTTTCTCCTGATTCTCCGCCTTGCTTTCCTCTTCTAATGCTCTTTGAAGCTCTTCTTTCTGCTTTTCCTCTTTCTGCTTTTCTGCCTTCTCGGCTTCTTTCTTATGTTCTTCCTTCATCTGCTCTTCCTTCACATCGAAGTTTTCCACAGCAGATTGGAAGTTGCTTACCGCACCGTCAAAGTGCTCTGCAGCCTCCTTGGTTTTCTTTGCCGCCTCATGGAAGTCGGAAAGCATATTGGGATCAAGGGTTACTCCAGCACCGCCGGAAGCATTCCCTCCGGCACTTGCCTGAGCACTTCCCCCTGCCTGCTCTACCCCTTCCTCCGCTGCAGGAGCGGAAGTTAATAAATTCAATACATGGGATGTTTTGTTGGATTTCGTTGTCTTCTTTGTAGCCATTATCCGATCACCTCTCTTAAATGGATATCCTCTGCGATTTCCTCAATAAATCTTGCGTAATCGGTTACCGCAGGAGAACGTTTGTTGTAGGAAAAGATATCTTCCCCATGGGCCGGCGCTTCCGCAATGGCCACTCCGGGACGAATCTTCGTTTCGAAAACCTTGGTGGAAATCTGTTCCGCTAGGCCTCCTGCCATTTCCTCCACGTCTCTTGCCAAAGTGGTTCTCTTGTCAAACTTGTTCAAGAGAATCCCTAAGACCTTTAAATCCTTATTAAGCCCCTGTTTTACCGTATCAATGGTTTCCCGTAGCTGTGACAATCCCACCAAAGACAGGATATCCGAGGACATGGGAATAATTAAGAAATTCGATACGGCATAGGCATTGATGGTTAATAAATTCAATGCCGGGGGAGTATCAATCACCACATAATCATAGTAATCCATCAGGGGTTGCAGCATTTCCTTCAAAGCCACTTCCCGCTTTCCGGGCGCCAGCTTTTCCAGTCCTGTGGTGGAAAGAGAAATGTCGGAGGGTAAAATATCGCATTTCTTCAGCCGACGAATCGCCTGCTGCACCCGAACCTTGCCCTGTAAGGCATCCAATATGGTGGTGGGGTTGCTTCCCTCTAAGCCCATACAAAAGCCTAAGTTTCCCTGTGGGTCTAAATCAATGCCCAAAACCTTCGCTCCCCGGTCTGCCAGTCCTGCGCAGATGGCTGCCGAGGTGGTGGTTTTTCCTACGCCTCCCTTTTGATTGGATACTGTGATAATGATTGACAAAATGAACCTCCCTGCATCAAAAAATCCTGACTAAGCAAACGAAACAGCATGCTTAGGGAAAAGATTTTTCTTATGCATCTTCCTGTGATGAATAGAAAGAAAGTTCTTCCTTTGTAAAGTTCTTTAAGCCCTCGGTGATACCTGCCTCATCCAGATTAAAACGCTTTCCCGGATAGCTTTCCCCGTATTGGTTCTTCAAGGTCAGCAGCTCACTTTGGTACAAGGATTGGGAGATACTGTCGGAAAATGAACGATACTCCGGGTCTCCGTAGGCATTTGCCCCGGTGGACAGGGAGAAAATCTGCTCCAATCCCGCATTCTTTGTGACGCGGAAAATGGAATCACTGTTTCCGTTATGCCGATAAACTACCGGCTCTCCCGTTAAGTTGTTCTTTCTCAGTTCTACCTGATAAGCGCCGTTGGCTTCCTCTTCTAAAAGGGCCGCAAGGCTTCTCTCCTTGTTCTGTGCTACAGAACTTCCCTTCTGCTCTGGTAACTTCTCTTGATAGAGGATAACGGATAATACGGATTTCGGTTCTTCTTTTCCCTCTTCCACGGCTTCTTTATAGAGGACAAGGTCCTTATAGCCGTCCTGATCCATATCAATTAAGGCAAAGGATTTTGGAAAAACTTCCTCTCCGGTGAGAGTCTTTTCGGAGCTTTCCGGATCAGCCACATCCACCGCCCGCTTCTTTCCGAAGTCCTTGGTCTTGTCCTTTTCCAGCTCTTCTCTAAGCATCTGACGATACTTGTTGAAGTTCACAAGCTCTTTTCCTTCCTTCCCGATATAAGTCTTACCGTCCTTGGAAAACTCTTCTTCCAAAAGTCTTCCGTCCTGATCGAAGAAGTACTCTGTCTTATCCTCCGGATCCACATACTTTCCTGTGGTCATCAGGCCGCCGCTTCCGATATGGTAGGACTGTCCGTTATAGTTAATCCACTCATTTTCCAAAGGAGTATTCGGTCCCAGCATAAAATACCAAGATTCTCCCTGCTGCACCCATTCTCCGTCCGAAGCACTGACCTCTGCAAAGGCAGGCACTGCGGATAAGCACAATGCGGAAAGACCGAACAGGAAAGCCGCACCCTTCTTGGAAAAGCGACAACGGGACAAAGCGTCCTTTCCTTTTCGGGAAAGAGTCTTTGTCTCCTTCTGCATAAATCCTTTAATCTTCATCCCTTATCTCCTCCATTATACCCAATTCAAAATCCAATGTATAGTATATTGAACAAAAAGGACGAAAGAACTTCTTTCTTCCTGAAAGTGCTCCTCCGTCCTTGGTCCATCTCAATTCTTATTATATCTTTCCACTTCTGTCCAGTGAAATTTTTCTAACATTCTCTACTGTTCAGTATAAGCCACTCGGCATACTCTGCCGTTCCGTAAAACTTTCCAAACTACTCTACCGTTCAGTGAAATATTTCCTGATTACTCTTCATTTCTGAAGCCTGCATGCTCAGACTCCAGGAAGCGCTTGATTAAAACGTCCAAAACCTCTACCAGGTGTCCGATTTCCGGCTTGGTCAGCTGCTCGTCCGCTCCTACTTCTTTTCCCTTAACCCGCATCTGATCGTTGATTAAGGAAGAGAAGATTACAACAGGAATTCTCTTCAGACGCATATCTTGTTTTACCAGCTTGGTAAGACGATGTCCGTCCATGATAGGCATCTCAATATCGGTGATTAAGACATTTGCCTTTCTGTAAAGATCCGGATCGTTCCTGAGAGAGGAAAGATAATCCCAACACTCCTGTCCGTTGTTAAAGATTTTAACATCCTTAAATCCTGCCTTCTGTAAAGAAGTACCGATCATCTTCTGAAGAAGTACAGAGTCCTCCGCAATGATTACCGGTGCTGTGGTAATGTCTCTTTCACCCATCTGCTCGATTTCTTCAATCTGGATGCTGGTTTCCGGAGAAATTTCCGCAACAATCTTCTCGAAGTCCAAAATGGTTACCAGCTGGTTATCGCACTGGGCAATACCGGTAGCCACGGATTCTGCACCATTTGCCAAGGTACGATCCGGCTTCTGGATGCTCTGCCAGGAAATACGGCTGATACCCTCAATAGAATCCACACGGAAAGCTACCATCATTTTATTAAAATGAGTGATGATGAACAGATCTCTTGCTCCCTGCTCCGGTGTAGCGCCGGTCAGGTAGTTCGCCAGATTGATTACGGTAATCAGCTGCTCTCTCGGTTTGAAAAATCCCTCTACGGAAGGATGAGAATGGGGCATAGGCTTAATCTTTTCAGTCATCATGATTTCTTTTACCTTAGCCACATTGATTCCGTAAAACTCTCCCAGAACACGAAACTTCATAATCTCAATTTCGTTGGTTCCGGACTCTAATAAAATGCCTTCCTTTTCGTTTTTCTTCTTCATTTCTATAATCCTCTCCCTTTTCGTTCTTCCCTGAACCCGGGACTAGCCTCTTGCCCGCATTACAGTTTGTTATCTATCCTTAAATCCGAACATCATCCCGTCCGTAGGTCCGTATTAACACTTCCCCCGTCCCGGTGTCCAGACTCATGGTTCTTGCATAATTTGCGCCGGTGTCTTCCGCCACCAGCTGTATTCCCTCTTCCCGAAGAATTTTTTTAACACTTTCAATATTTCGCTGTCCAATGTTTCCGAAGCCCGCATTTCCGCTGATTTCGAACATCTTGGCTCCTCCTGCAATTTTCACCGTGGTACGACTTTTCACCATACCGAAGGCTGCCATTTTCCGGAGGGTTTCCC
>CAUUUY010000176.1:0-4322 GCA_963548305.1 uncultured Oribacterium sp. | reverse complement strand
ACTACTCTTCAGCCTGACAAATGCCCAAAAAGAGGCTTTAGAGGACATGGATAGGGTATTTTCCCAAGGGGAGAGACTGCTTCGCTTTGTTCAGGGAGATGTGGGCTCAGGAAAAACCATTTTGGCCTTTTATGCCTTGTATCTTATGGCTTCCCGGGGCTTCCAAACCGCCATTATGGTGCCTACGGAAATTTTGGCCCAACAGCATTTTCAAAAACTGCAGGAACTGCTTTCAAAAAATCAATGGGAGATTCCTATAGCTTTATTGATTGGCAGCAGCAGTAAGAAGGAGAAGGAAAGAATTTATCAGGGGCTAAAAGAAGGCAGTATTCTGGGGGTCATCGGTACCCAGGCCTTGATTCAGGAGGGCTTGGCTTTTTCCAATCTGAAAATGCTGGTGATTGACGAACAGCACCGCTTCGGGATTCAGGAAAGAAACCGTTTGGAAAAGAAGGGGCAAAATCCCCACTGTATCTACCTTTCCGCAACGCCCATTCCCCGCTCTTTGGTAAAGCTTCTCTATGGCGCGGTGCCCTATCTCTTACTTTCGGAAAAACCGGCCAATCGTCTGCCGATTAAGAATGCCCTGCTTTCCCCTGCGGATCGGGAGAAGGCCTTTTCCTTTATCAAAAAAGAACTGGACAAGGGGCGACAGGCCTATATTATCTGCTCCTTGGTGGAGGAAAATGAAAATCTTTCCGTGGAAAGTGTTACGGCCTACCAAAAAAATCTAAAGCAGTACTTTGGAAAGGACTATTCCTTCGCGGTTTTGCATGGGAAAATGAAGGCAGGAGAGAAGGAACAGGTGATGCAGGACTTCTCTTCCGGAAAGACAAGGATACTTCTGTCCACCACCGTTGTGGAGGTGGGAGTGGATGTGGCCAATGCCACGGTGATGCTGATTGAAAATGCGGAGCGTTTCGGTCTGGCTCAGCTCCACCAGCTACGAGGCAGGGTAGGAAGGTCGGAACTGCAAAGCTATTGCATCTTTATGGATCATAAGGAAGATGAGAAATCCCAAAAAAGACTTTCCATTATTCGTGACAGTAACGACGGCTTTGCCATTGCCAAGGAAGACCTGGCTCTGCGAGGACCGGGGGATTTGTTCTTTGGAGAAAGGCAGTCCGGCCCCCTGCAATTTCGTTTTGCGGATCCTTTACGGGATGAAGAGTTGTTTTTCAAGGCAAGAGAAGCCGCCAAGACTCTTTTAGAGGAGGATGCCCTTTTGGAAAGACCGGAACATCAGGGAATGAAAGACATTTTCCAAAGCCTGCTTACAGAAAATGCTTAAAGTAAAATATTCGGATAGAGGATAGTTCTAAAGAACAGCCAGGTGGAGAATACCGGGGATACAAAATTTGGCGAAAATCCTTGGCGTATACTCGCATGGAAAAGCTTTCTATAAAAATAGGAAGTTGTAGAAAAAAATTAATCTTTATCCCTTTACAACGACCGGCATTTTCGCTTTAATATGAGGGAAAAGGAGAGTGGTATGAGAGTTATTGCAGGTTCAGCCAGAAGGCTTTTGCTTTCGGTGCCGGAGGGGAAGGATACACGCCCCACTACGGATCGAATCAAGGAGACCTTATTTAATATTTTACAATTTGACTTAGTGGACCAGGACGTTTTGGATCTTTTTGCGGGAAGCGGTGCGCTGGGGATTGAAGCCCTGTCCAGAGGGGCGAAAAGAGCGGTTTTTTGCGACAGTGGAAAGAAGGCCTTGGCTTGTATAGAGCAAAATATCGCCCGTTGTCATTTTCAGGAACAGGCCTTGGTATATGGAGGAGATTTCCATAGTGCTTTAAGAAGTTTAGAGGGAAAGGACTATCACTTCGGTATCGTCTTTTTAGATCCTCCTTACGGTGAGGATTTGGCAAAGGAAGCCCTTCGGAGACTGGTAAAGTCCTCTATGGTGGGGAAGGATACGGTTTTTGTTGTAGAGGCGGCATTGGAAGAGGATTTTTCCGACATGGAAGAGGAAGGATATCTAATTCTTCGAGAGAAGCTGTACAAGACCAATAAGCATATCTTTCTTCGTTTACAGGAGGCTGTATGAAGATAGGATTGTATCCCGGCTCCTTTGATCCCGTGACCTTTGGGCACTTGGATGTGATTGAACGAAGCCGGAAAATGGTGGATAAATTAATCGTGGGTGTACTGCAAAACCGGCAGAAGACGCCGTTGTTTTCCATGGAAGAACGTGTTAGAATGATTTCTGAGCACACGAAGGAATGGGACAATGTTGAGGTGCATAGCTTCACCGGCTTAACGGTGGATTATGCGAAAAAAGTCCATGCCAATATGATTGTGAGAGGTCTTCGGGCGGTAACGGACTTCGAGTTTGAGTTGCAGCTGGCCCAGACCAATAAGGTGATTGCGGAGGAAGTGGACACCATTTTCCTTGCCACCAGCTTGAAATATTCGTATTTAAGTTCCAGTACTGTAAAGGAGATTGCATCCTTTCATGGTGATATATCAGCCTTTGTTCCGAAAGATGTGGAAGAGGCTATGAAGAAAAAATTTGATGAACAAGAGAGACGGAGGGGGATATGAGCAGAATTGAGCAGTTGATTGGAGAAATTGAGGAATACATTGATAGTTGTAAGTATCAGCCTTTGTCCAATACGAAGATTTTAGTAAATAAGGAAGAGATGGAGGAGCTTTTGGTGGAGCTTCGCCTACGGGTTCCTGAGGAGATTAAGAAGTATCAGAAGATTATTTCCCAGCAGGATGCTATTCTGGCTGATGCGAAGGCTCAGGCGGATATGATGTTAAATGACGCCAGAACCCAGACCGAGGAGATGGTTTCCGACAATGAAATTATGCAGAAGGCTTATGAGAAGGCAAATGCACTTTTGCAGGATGCTCAGAAGCAGGCAGACGGTATCGTAAACAATGCGGTGGCGGATGCGGACCAGATTCGCAGCAATGCCATTCGTTATACGGATGAGATGCTGGCAAGCCTGGAAACCATTATTACCCGTTCTCTGGATACCGCGGAGGAGCATCTGACCGGCTTAAAGTCCTCTTTACAGGATTCCCGTTCCATCGTGCAGTCCAACCGATTTGCACTGGCAAAGGCTATTCCGGAGCAAAAGCAGGGCTAAAATAGCTTTAAAAACGAATAAGAAGATTTATGAAAGTTCCCCTTCTCCTTTGGAGAGGGGGATTTTTTTTGTAATGCTTGGAGAGAAAACCCTTAGGCATTATTCTTTTGCATGAAAATAGAATAGGAATAATAGATAAAGTATGGAAACTTCTTAAAGAATCATATTAATTTGCGAAAAATAATTAGAAAAAAATCTAAAATATAGTATAATTTTATATCGTGAAATGGCAATAAATAAGAAAGGACGATGGAGATGAGAAGAAAAAATATGCTGGCTTTAGGGCTTAGCGTTGTACTGGTAGTGGGTGTGAGTAGCACTTCCGCCTATGCGCTTCCTTTAGAGCAGGAAGAAAGCCTTCAGACGAGTGCGTCAGAAGTGGGTAATATAGAAGAGACAGCTTCTAATACAGAAACTGTTGCAGAGATAGACGCAAAGGAAGACACCAAGGAAGAATCTTCTGTTCTAGAGGAAAAGGAAGCCTCTGATAAGGAAAAGGAAGAGGCAGAAGAGGAATCCTCTCTTTCTACAGAAGCTTTAGGCGGCACGGACAGAGCTGCAGAAGAGACTCTTACTCCATTAAGCAGAAGCAGAAGAGCCTTGGCAGATACCCCCCACTATGCAAATGAGGAGGAAGAAAAGGAAGACAGAAGAAACAGAATTTTATCAGTAACTACAGCGTTTGAAATTCCGGATATAGCGGCTAGAGACCACATGAAAGTTATTAGAGATAGAGCTTTAAAGGTCAAGGCTATTTCATTAAGCTTATCTGATAAGGGAGAAAATCCCCAACCTTTAAGCATACAGCCAAATAGAATCGTGGAGAAAAAAATAAATGGTCAATGGGATGTATATAGCTTGGATTACTATACTCCCGGTGTATATCGTTATAAGTATATTTTAGAAATAGAGAAAAATTCTCCTTTATATCTTATGACAGGAGATAAAAATTATGGTGAAACTATGCAAGTATCATCAGTTTTTATAAATTCAAGCTTTGCATATAATGTAGATAATCAATCAAGATTTCTTGATTTTGACCGTGTTTTGGAAGGGGATAGTAGCAAAGGAAGAAAATATCTTTTCAAAAGTAGAGAATTTACTGTAGAAGAGCAAAAGATAATTAGTAAGGTCTATCTAAAGTCCAGCTTTGATATTCATAAAGTTCATGTAGGGGATTTAATGAAGAGAGTAACGCTCACATTAGATAAAATT
>CAUUUY010000175.1:0-4362 GCA_963548305.1 uncultured Oribacterium sp. | reverse complement strand
AATTCCCTTACAGTGTCCGTTTTCATCCTTTTCAATGCGAACCGGGGAATGAAGCTCTACGATATCGCAACCGTCTGCGATTGCGCCCTCTACCTCTTCCGGTAGAGCGGTCATATCTACTCTACGTCTTCTGTAGGCAATCTTTACGGTCTTTGCTCCCAGACGAATTGCGGAACGCGCCACGTCCATAGCCACGTTTCCTCCGCCCACTACAATGACATTCAAGCCGCTAAAATCGGGATAATCATCATCTCCAATATTTCTAAGCATCTCTACAGCGGAAATTACGCCCTGAGCATCTTCTCCCGGAATACCCAGCTTCTTATCTGTGTGGGCACCGATAGATACGTAAACCGCATCATACTGCTTTCTTAAATCCTTTAAGCTGATATCATGTCCGATGGAGACATCCGTCTTAACCTGGAAGCCGGCCTTCTTTAAGCCGTCAATTTCGTGATCCAGGATTTCTCTGGGAAGTCTATAAGCCGGAATTCCATAACGGAGCATTCCTCCCAGCTGCTTTCTCTGCTCATATACCATAACATCATGTCCCATAATGCTAAGGTAATAAGCAGCACTTAAGCCGGAGGGACCGCCACCTACGATAGCAATCTTCTTTCCGGTCTTATCCATAATCTTCGGTGCGGGAATCTCTCCCTCATGCTCCACCGCATAGCGCTTAAGTCCACGAATATTAATCGCCTTATCCACCATGGTTCTTCTGCAACGAAGCTCACAGGGATGCTCGCAGATTAAACCGCAGGCAGCAGGGAAGGGATTATCCTTTCGAATCAACTGTACCGCATCTCCGTAACGACCTTCATGAATCAAAGAAACATATCCGGGAACGTCTACATGGGCAGGACAAAGGGATACGCAAGGAACCGGCTGGCTTAGCTTGGCAAAACAACGTCCATGCTGTACATGCTCCGCATAGTCCTCGTAGAAACCGCGGATTCCTCTAAGCACCATCTTCGCCGCTTCAAATCCAATGGCGCAATCTGCAGAGTTATAGATTCCTTCTGCAGTTTTCTCGATGGTCTTTAAAGTATCCATATCCGCAGAACCGTCCAATACGGATTCAATCAGACCTTCCAACTGTCCAAGTCCCACTCTACAGGGAGTACACTTTCCACAGGATTGGGAATGACATACATGAACAAAAGCCTCCGCCAAGTCAACAGGACAAAGACCAGGCTGGGACGCCTGAATTCTTCGCTCTATGTCTCGGTAAAGGCCTTCTACGGTTTTTTGGGCTTCATTTTCAGTTACAATTATTAACCTGCTCATTTTTTCTCCTTTGCCAAGACGCTATTGCGTCTTGCTATAGACTCTTCCATCCCTAGCTTAGGGTTCATACTCGCAGTATAACACAAAAAACTTTTTCTTTCTGTTAAAAAAAAGAATTAATTTTTTGTACATAGTGCATAATAGATAAAAAATTAACAGAGCGTTTTTTTGTTAGTATACACTAACAATTATAAAAAAAGAAAAAACCGTCAAGGATTTATTTCATCTTTCAATAAGTATTTTCCTGACAGTTTTTTCTAAATTATGTATCCGGTAAACAATATAGGATAGCTCTATTGTACTGATTCCCTTTACGCATCCGACGTTTAGGAATGGAATAATTTTTTATTTTGATACTGTGGCTCACAGCTTAAACGAATTCCCAATTTTCCAAGGGTTTTTTCATCAATCTGAGAAAGAATCACCGTGGAATGCATTTCACACTGATTGAGCTGTGCCAGCTGCTCCATACACTTCTCCGCATTTTCATCCGTATTGGCGGAAATTGTTAAAGCAATCAAAATCTCATCGGTATGAAGTCTTGGATTATGATTTCCCAGATGCTCCACCTTTAAATGCTGAATAGGCTCAATGATTTCCGGAGAAATCACCTTTACATCATCCGGAAGTCCCGCACATTTTTTCAATGCATTAAGCAGCATGGCTGCACAAGCTCCCAATAAAGGAGTGGTCTTTCCGGTAACAATACTGCCATCCGGAAGAGAAATTGCGGCAGCGGGGCCATTGGTCAATTCCGCCTTTTGTTTTGCAGCAGCAACAACGGGACGATCCACTATACTGATATTGGCTTTCTCCATTAAAAGCTCTTCCTTCTCCACTATATCAGAAGAAATGCTTCCCTTTCTTTTTTCTACCAAAGCTGCATAATATCTTCGGATAATTTCCTGTTGAGAGGCCTTACAAACCGCGTCCTCATCGATAATACAGTTTCCGGCCATATTGACTCCCATATCCGTAGGTGACTGGTAGGGAGAGCTTCCGTAAATTTTATTAAACATGGCCTTTAAAACCGGAAAGACCTCCACATCACGATTATAGTTTACGGTGCTTACACCGTAAGCCTCCAAATGATACGGGTCAATCATATTGATATCATTTAAATCTGCTGTAGCCGCTTCATAGGCCAGGTTTACCGGGTGCTGCAAGGGAATATTCCAAATCGGGAAGGTCTCAAACTTGGCATATCCTGCATTTACCCCATGCTTATGCTCTTGATAAAGCTGAGAAAGACAAACTGCCATCTTTCCTGAACCCGGTCCCGGTGCTGTTACCACAATCAAGGAGCGGGAGGTTTCAATATAATCATTTTTTCCGAAGCCCTCGTCACTGATAATCAGGGGAACATTGGAGGGATAGGAAGGAATGGAATAGTGGCGATAGACCTTTATTCCCAGGGACTCAAGCTTACGCTGATAAGCAATAGCGCTTTCCTGTCCGGCAAAACGAGTTAAAACCACAGAACCCACATACAGGCCATATCCCCGGAAGGCGTCAATTAAACGAAGCACATCCATGTCATAGGTAATGCCCAAATCGCCTCTAACCTTATTCTTCTCTATATCACCGGCATGGATAGCAATCACGATTTCCGCATCATCCTTAAGCTCTCCCAGCATCCGAATCTTACTGTCCGGATGGAATCCAGGCAATACTCTGCTGGCATGATAGTCGTCAAAGAGTTTTCCGCCAAATTCCAGATATAGCTTCCCGCCGAACTTCGCAATTCTTTCCTTGATATGCTCTGACTGGGTTTTTAAATACTGCTCATTATCAAAACCGATCTTGTCCATCTTTCCCTCCTATTTTTTTACTAAGCTGCCACATTATTAAAAAAGCTCTTTTCGGAAGATTCATTTTGCATGAAATCCACGCCAAATCCCCTACAACAAAAAAGTTATTATACTGCTTTTTGGAATTTTTGCATCTGTTTTTTTATTCTTTATTCCAGAAATAAATCCATATTCTTTTTTTGGTGTTCCACCTCTTTGGAAAAGAATACCGCTACTCTGAAAAAGGCCTTTTCCTCCCCAAAGAAGAAAAGCTTTTTTTCCTCTTCCTTTGCATAATATTGTAAGAGCGAATCTGTATAAACCATCCAAAGAATACACTTTCTGATAAGATGAAATAAAGGCAAAATGGATTTTTTCTTTAACCCTGTCATTAAGTAGCGAAAAGTGTAATATCTGCAAAACTCTTCCAAATATAGCTTTTCTCTTTCTTTGTAAAAGCTTTGCATTTTATTCTGCAAATCCTTTTCCGCCCTATGAAAAATTGTCAGAAAACTCTTCCACAATTCGCCTCTCCCTTGAATTTTCTCATTCATTTTACAATATTCTCTAAAGCTTTCCTCTGAAAAAAACGGCTCCGTTAATCCGTTTTCCAAGGCTTCCAATTCTTTACAATATGGAAAAGCTGTATTTTCATAAAACAAAAGCTCTTCTCCCTGTAAAAATACCGTTTTCAGCTCCGCAAAAAATCCATGAATATCCTTAGGAAAGTCGTGTAAGGCCTCCCAAAGACTTTGGCGAAAAGCCAAAAGAGAAACCAGGTTTTCATTCTGTCCGTTATGGTCAAAGCCGTTTTCCGGCATATCCTCCTCTTCGGAAATTCTTTCATCCTCCACCTCTTCTCGAATCAGTTCCCCTTTCCAGGACAGAATAGCCTTTGCTGCCTCTTCACAGGATAAATGCAGATCCAGCTGCATATAAGGATGAACAATATATTCCTTTCTGGGATAAGCATCACAGACCTTGGAAAGCTCCTCTTCTCCCCTTTCTCTCTGGATTTCACAAAGACCGTCCTTCTGAAGAAATGGACATCTCCCATCCTTCTCCACCTCAAAATAAAATTCGCCGTCCTTCTTATGGAGCTTCTTTCTAAGCTTCTCTCCTAAAGCACCGCCCATTTTTTGATATTTTTCCGCAGTATCAAAATCAATGTCAATTACCCAGTCTTTGCAACAGCTGTCTTTACAAGCCTTCCCTATACAGGCAAAATCCGGATAAAAAAGAGGATACTCTAAAAGCATAGGCTTAATCCCTCCCTTACTTG
>CAUUUY010000174.1:0-4384 GCA_963548305.1 uncultured Oribacterium sp. | reverse complement strand
CTCAGATGAAGAAGGCGGATGTAAATGGAGAAACCCAGATTCCTCTTTACCGCTTCTTAAAGGAGCAGCAGGGATTTAAGGGCTTCGGAGAAGGCAAGATGGCAGATCTTCTTCGGGATATGCTTCCCAAGATTGATCCGGACTATGAGAAGAATCCGGAGATTAAGTGGAACTTTACCAAGTTCCTGGTGGACAGAAAGGGAAATGTTATTGCCCGCTTTGAGCCGACAGTAGACATGGCAGAGGTAAGAAAGGCTGTGGAAGCGGCACTGTAATGCCTACATTTGTCAAATCGCTTAGAAGCTGTTTCTCCGTACATATAGTATTGAATAAATAGAAACGGTATAAAACAGATTGTTTTGCATAAATAGCATGAAAGAAAAGCCCGGACGGTATTTCAAAGTCCGGGCTTTTACTGTATAATGCCATTCGGGTGTCATGATGTATTTCAGTGACCACCTGTTCTTGCAAGATTAGAAAGGAGTCTATATGCCGATAGACAAAGAAGAACAAAGCATAAACCGTAAATTAATGGACTTTTTGGACCAAAGTCCCAATGCCTTTTTTGCCGTGGAAAATATGAAGCAGGCTTTGGAAAAGGGCGGTTTTAAAGCTCTCTATGAGGGAGAAGCCTGGAAACTGAAGGCAGGAGAAAAGTACTATGTGACAAGGAATGGCTCAGCTTTAATAGCCTTTGTCCTTCCCAAGGGGGACTTCAAAGGCTTCCAGATGATGGCCAGCCACAGTGATTCTCCGGTTTTTAAAATTAAGGCCAATGCGGAAATCGGGATTGACAAGGAGTATCTGAAGCTGAATGTGGAGAAGTATGGCGGAATGATTTGCTCCCCCTGGCTGGACAGACCGCTGTCTTTGGCGGGAAGAGTCATTTGCAAGACAAAGGGAGGGGTAGAGACTAAGCTCTTAAATGTGGATAGAGACTTAATGATTATCCCGAACCTTGCCATTCACATGAATCGCGAAGTCAACGACGGCTATGCCTTCAATGCACAAAAGGATATGCTGCCTTTATTTTCCTCCTTCCAGGAGAAGGGAGCCTTTCTGGAATTTATCGGAAAGGAACTGGGGGTTAAGCCGGAGGATATCCTGGATACGGACCTCTTCCTTTACAACAGGGAAAAGGCTTGCATCTTAGGGGCAAAGGAAGAATATCTTTGCAGCGGAAGACTGGATGATTTGCAGTGCGGATTTTCCTCCTTACAGGGAATTCTTGCAGCAAAGCCAAAGCATAGCGTAGCGGTTCATTGTGTCTATGACAATGAAGAGGTAGGCAGCGGTACCAAGCAGGGTGCGGCTTCCACCTTACTAAAGGATGTGTTAATGCGGATTATCCGTGCCTTCGGAAAGACCGAAGACGAGTATTTGCAGGCTTTGCAGAACAGCTTCCTGCTTTCTGCGGACAATGCTCATGCGGTACATCCCAACCAGCCGGATAAGGCGGATCCCACAAACCGTCCTTATATCAATAAGGGAATTGTCATTAAGTACAGTGCCAACCAGAAGTACACCACAGATGGAATTTCCGGTGCCATTTTCAAGCAGTTCTGCGAAAAGGCAAAGGTTCCTTTCCAGATTTTCACCAACAGGTCCGATATGTTGGGAGGCTCTACCCTTGGAAACATTTCCAACAGCCAGGTAGCCTTGAATACGGTGGACATCGGTTTGGCCCAGCTGGCTATGCACTCCCCCTTCGAAACAGCAGGGGTGAAGGACACCAGATACATGGTGGAAGTAGCTAAGCTATTTTTCTCCTCCTCCGTTTTGGGAAGGGGAGACGGAAATTACGAAATTCTCTTTTCGTAAAAAGATTTTTCTTCGGCACTGAAAATGGAGAACAGGGCCGGAGGAAAAGAATCGCTCAACCTGTGTTACGGAAGCTTCGTGACACGATTTCAGCAATTAGAATTGAAGAGGAAAAAGTATGGATCAGAAAAAAATTAGTTGGAAAATGCTGGCGTTTATGGCCTTTTCCACAGTATGGGGATTTGGAAACGTAACCAACGGCTTCGTATGGTTCAACGGAATTCAGGTTATTTTCAGCTGGATTTTTATGTTTGCCCTTTATTTTGTCCCCTATGCCTTAATGGTAGGAGAGCTGGGCTCTGCCTTTAAGCATGCAGGAGGCGGTGTGAGCTCCTGGATCAGAGAAACCTTAGGCACAAAGCTTGCTTACTATGCAGGTTGGACCTATTGGGCTTGTCATATCACCTACATTGCCAGTAAGCCAAGTGGCGGACTGAAGGCATTGTCCTGGGTAATCTTCCGTAGCGCAGAGCTTTATGATAAGCTCCCCACGCTCATGATTCAGTTGATTACCTTTGCTTTACTCATTATCTTCTGCTATGTAGCCAGCAAGGGCTTGAATCCCTTGAAGAAGATGGCTACCCTGGCAGGCTCCAG
The DNA here is from genome assembly GCA_963548305.1 of uncultured Oribacterium sp. Taxonomy (GTDB): domain Bacteria; phylum Bacillota; class Clostridia; order Lachnospirales; family Lachnospiraceae; genus Oribacterium. The sequence continues at coordinate 1,966 of CAUUUY010000174.1, read as the reverse complement.
TATGTTTATTATGTCCCTGCTCTACATCGTAATGATGTTTGCGGCACCGGCTATCAATCCTCAGGGAGACTATGTTTCTTTGGATTTCAGCTTAAAGAACCTTATCCCGAACTTCCGTTTGGAGTATTTCACCTCTCTTTCCATCCTGGTATTTGCGGTAGGCGGATGTGAGAAGATTTCTCCTTATGTAAATAAGGTAGAGAACCCCAGTAAGGGCTTCCCCAAGGGAATGATTGCCCTGGCTATCATGGTTGTGGTGTGTGCTATGCTGGGAACCATCGCTATGGGTATGATGTTTGACCCTGCATTAATCAACGAAAGCAAGGAAGCCTTTGATTCCTATGCGGCAAACGGATCCTACTGGGCATTCCAGAAGCTTGGCCAGTACTATCATGTTGGAGATGCTTTGCTGGTGATTTATGCTCTTTGTAACGTAATCGGACAGTTTGCGGTTTTGATTATCAGTATTGATGCTCCTCTTCGTATGCTTTTGGACAATGAGGAGACTCGTCCATTCTTCCCCAAGAAGCTTTTAAAGCAGAACAAGGAAGGAAGCTATGTAAACGGTATTGTCATGGTAGCTGTACTTTCCGGCTCCATCATCCTGGCACAGTCCTTCGTTCCGGGTGCAGCAGCAGTATTAAAGCAGCTGACCAAGTTAAACTCCGTATGTATGCCTCTTCGTTACCTTTGGGTATTCGTGGCTTACATTGCTTTAAGAAAGGCCGGAGACAAGTTCCCGAGAGAGTATTACTTTGTAAAGAACAATGCAGTGGCTCTGGGCTTCGGTGTATGGTGCTTTGCCCTTACCGCAATCTGCTGTTTAATGGGTATGCACTCCGATGATCCTTTCACCATGGCTTTAAATATCATTACCCCGGTAGTGCTTTCCATCTTGGGAATTATCATGCCGATTTTGGCTAAGAACGAAAAGTCCTAAGTCATGGCTTGGACAGAGCAGAACCATCGCCATTCCAGAAGCTTTCATTTTCGTAGAAAACAAAATTTCTTCCCTCTTCCCTCTGTACAGAGGGGGAGGGAAGATTTATTATCTTTAAGGAATAGGAAAGAAACGAAGCAGACCTTACTGCATAACGGAAGAGACAGCCACATGGACAGGCAGGAGTCGGATAAGGGGAAATTCTTTCCTGCCGCTATAGAGAGAAAAGAGGGATGGAAAATGAAGGAAGGAAGAGAAGCGTATCAAAACCGGGAATTGTCTTGGCTTTTATTTAATGAGCGCGTTTTAGATGAGGCAGGAAATCCGCGAGTGCCCCTCCTGGATCGTCTGCCCTTTATTTCCATTTACCAGACCAATCTGGATGAGTTCTTTATGGTGCGGGTGGGTACCTTGATGCAGCAAATGCGCTCTAAGAAAACCACCAGGGACAATAAAACCGATCTTACCAGTGAAGAGCAGGTGGACTTGATTTTAGAAGAGGTTCAACGCCTGGAGCAAAAGCGGAAAGAAATTTATGAGCAGGTCATGGGAGAGCTGGAGCCGGTGGGCATCCACATCATTAACTTCCAAAGACTGTCCAAGGCGGAGCAGAGTCAGCTGGAAATCTACTTTGATCAGGCCATTCGTCCCTACCTTTCTCCCATGATTGTGGGAAAGACACAACCCTTCCCCTTCTTACAGAACCGGGAGCTTTATGCAGTGGTACGTCTGGAAAGTAAGAACGGCAAAAAGAAGCTGGGAATTGTGCCCTGCTGGAACCCGGTCTTTAAACGACTCATCGAGATTCCCGGAAGAAAGGGCTACCACATGCTGTCCGAGGAGTTGATTCTACACTTTGTTTCCAAGCTTTATCCCGGTTATCAGATTAAGGAAAAGTCCATCCTTCGGATTACCCGAAATGCGGATATTGACGCTACGGATGTCTATGATGAGGATCTGGATTATCGCGGCATGATGGAGCAGCTTTTAAAGAAAAGAAAGCGCTTAAATCCGGTAAGACTGGAA
>CAUUUY010000173.1:0-4403 GCA_963548305.1 uncultured Oribacterium sp. | reverse complement strand
AAAGGCCTCATTGACTCCGTAGACGATGTGCATACTTTTCTCCCTTCTATATTCTACTTCGTTTCGCTTGAATAAATTCTGTATTCTACTTAGGCTCGCTTGAAGAGCTTCTTTCTTCCGAAAATCCGAAGCTATCGCTGTCCTGACTAAACTCACTAAAAGTCGCTTATGGCTGCGAATTATTGCTCTTTCTCTTCCGCCACTCGCTTCTTTCCTTCCGCCTCAGCCTCTTCCGGAAAAAGCAGACGATTCATCGCACTGAAAATCGCTCTAACGGAGGAACGGGTAATATTGGAGGAAACACCCACACCAAAGCCGGACTTTCCACTATTTTCCTCTGCCAGATAAATGTAGGACACCGCCTTCGCTGAGGAACCTGCACTAAGAGCATGCTCTGTATAATCCACTACCTTTAAAGCCAGCTTAAATTCCTTATTCAAGGCACTGATTACCGCCTCGATAGGACCTGAACCCTGACCGGAAACCTCACGCAGTACGCCGCGATTTTCAAAGGTAAGGTTAATAAAGCTGATATAGGAATCTCCCTCTCCCTCCACATCGGTGGTACGAAGGTTTTTGAAGAATAACGGAGCCTTGGCTTCCACATATTCTTCCCGGAATACCTCTAAAATTCTCTTCGGATTTACCTCGCCCTCCAGCTCGGAAATCTTCTGAATATAATCCGCAAACTCTCTCTGCATTGCCTTGGGCAACTTATAGCCATAGTCAAAGTCCAGAATAAAAGCAACACCGCCCTTACCGGACTGGGAATTGATGCGAACCACCGGCTCATACTGTCTTCCGATATCCGCCGGGTCGATGGGAAGATAGGGCACCTCCCAGAAAGGATTCTTCCGTTCCCGCATGGCCAATACACCCTTATTGATGGCATCCTGATGGGATCCGGAGAAAGCGGTAAATACCAGCTTTCCCGCATAGGGATGACGATCCGGCACACTCATCTTGGTGCAACGCTCATAGACCTCCTGAATTTCCCGGACATTTTCCAGATTCAACTTGGGGTCGATGCCGTGGGAGAAAAGATTATAAGCCAGGGTTAAAATATCAACATTTCCGGTTCTTTCTCCATTTCCGAATAGGGTTCCCTCGACTCTTTGTGCTCCGGCAAGAAGGGCCAGCTCTGCAGAGGCAATCCCCTCTCCTCTATCATTATGGGGATGCACGGAAAGAATCACATGCTCTCTTTCCTTCATGTTTTTGGACATAAACTCAATCTGATCCGCATAGACATTGGGGCTATGCATCTCTACGGTATTAGGCAGGTTAATGATAATCTCCCGTCCCGCCTTAGTCCCCCAGGCGGAAATCACCGCATTACAGATTTCCAAAGCATAATCCATCTCCGTTCCGGTAAAGCTTTCCGGAGAATACTCCAGACGAAGCTCTCCGGAAAAATCCTTCTCGTGACGCTTCACCATCTCTACACCGGAAAGGGCAATGGCGGTAATCTCCTCTCTGGACTTTCCGAATACCACGTCTCTTTGCAATACGGAGGTGGAATTATAAATATGGACAATGGCCTTCTTTACTCCTTGAAGAGCCTGGAAGCTTCTTTCCAAAAGTTCTTCTCTACACTGTACCAAAACCTGAACCGTAACATCCTCCGGAATCAGATTCTTCTCCACCAAAGTTCGTAAATAATCAAATTCAATCTGAGAAGCCGCAGGAAAACCGACTTCAATCTCCTTAAAACCAAGCTTACATAGGAGTTGGAAAAATTCCACCTTTTCTTCTACGGTCATGGGATCCACAAGGGCCTGGTTTCCATCCCTTAAATCCACAGAACACCAAATCGGTGCTTTAGTGATTTCCTGATCCATCCAAGTTCTTTCCGGATAACGGAAAATCGGAAATTTTCTGTAACGCTTTACCTGATCCATTCTTACCTCCTATTGTATTTTTCCACTACTACTCTTACTCACTTCTTATTTTGAGTCTACCCTGTACTGCCAAACAAGCTTTTCCAAGCTCTGCAGGGCTTCCCTTTACTCTATCAATAAACTTAGGAAAGGACTAGTCCTTCCTTTTTCATAACAGCTATAACTTCCTCTACATATTTCTCACAAAGCTCTTCCTTGGAAGCCTCCACCATAACACGAATCAGAGGCTCTGTTCCGGAAGCACGAAGGAGAATTCTTCCATCCTCTCCCAAGCTTTCCTCCACCTTCTTCACCGCCTCCTGTACGGTTTCATTCTGCTCCACCAAAAGCTTATCTTTCACCCGAACATTCTTTAGTACCTGTGGAAAACGCTGATACTCCGCCAAAGCTTCCTTCAGGATCTTCTTTTCCTCTAAAAGCACTTCCATCAGCTTAATACTGGTGAGAATTCCGTCCCCGGTAGTGGCATGCCGCATAAAGATGATATGTCCGGACTGCTCACCTCCCAGAGAATAACCGTTTTCCGCCATATTCTCATAGACATAACGGTCTCCTACCTTGGTCTTTTCATAGGAAAGGCCTGCCGCATCCAAGGCCTTGTATAAGCCGAAGTTGGACATAATGGTAGTTACAATTTTATTGTCCTTTAACTGCCCCTTATCCCGCATATTTTTTCCGCAAAGGTAGAGAATCTGATCTCCGTCCACCAGTTCTCCGTCACTGTCTACACAGAGACAACGATCCGCATCTCCGTCATAGGCAAAGCCGATTTCGCAATCCCCGTTCTTCACATACTCCTGCAAGGCTTCCATATGGGTAGAACCGCAGTTGGCATTAATGTTATAGCCGTTAGGATCATTGGAAAGTACATGGGTATCCGCTCCCAGGGCATCAAATACCGCCTTGGCACAGGAGGATGCGGAACCGTTGGCACAGTCCAAAGCAATCTTCTTTCCCTTAAAGGAACGGGTAGCCAAAGAAATCAGATAACCGATATAACGGTTTCTTCCTGCGGCAAAATCTACGGTTCTTCCGATTTTATCTCCGGTGGCTAAAGGAACTTCCTCGGTTTCTCCATCCAGATAGGCCTCAATCTCCGCAATAAAATCATCGGAAACCTTTTCTCCATTTTCATTGATGACCTTTAATCCATTATCATAGAAAGGATTATGGGAGGCGGAAATCATGACTCCGCAGGAAAAGTCTTCGGAACGAACAATATAGCTAACGGAAGGGGTAGTGGTGACATGCATCAGATACGCATCTGCTCCCGCAGCGGTAATTCCTGCGGAAAGAGCATATTCAAACATATAGCTGGAGCGTCTGGTATCCTTACCGATAACAATACGGCACTCCTTTGTGCCTTTGTTCGAAAAATAATAGGCCAAGAACTTTCCCACCTTAAAGGCGGTATCCGCTGTCAAATCCACGTTAGCCTCTCCACGATAACCGTCTGTTCCAAAATATTTTCCCATCTTTTCTCCTTAACTTTTTTGTAAATTGAACCAGTACATTTTTTTATTCCGGCTTGAAATATATTGTTATCCCCTTCTACCGGGTTCTTCTGTCCCTTATTTTTGGAAAGGGACCTGTCTGCCGAATCTGCAAACAGGTCCTCTCTCCTTTCTATAAAAGAAAGCTTCTTTATTCCGCTTCTAACGCCTGTAAATAACGCTTTAAAGCATCCTTCCAATGAGGAAGGCCCTGAAATCCCTCTCTCTTAAGCTTTTCTTTACTCAGTCTTGAGTTAAAGGGACGTCTTGCTCTACTTAAACCGTACTCCTCCGTAGTAACGGGAATCACCTCCGTGGAAAGTCCCGCCTCTTCGTAAATGGCCTTGGTAAAGTCATACCAGGAAATGTACTCTCCTTCATTGGTGGCATGATAAGTACCGTATTTTTCCGTCTCCACCATATCCACCAAAAGCCTTGCCAAATCCAAGGTATAGGTGGGACTTCCTACCTGGTCGTAAACCACCCGCACACTGGGATGCTTCTTACCCACCTGTAACATGGTCTTAATAAAGTTCTTTCCGTTTAAGCCGAAAACCCAGGCAATACGAACAATAAAATGCTCCGGTAAAACCTTTCGAATCGCCTCTTCTCCCGCAAGCTTGGAAGCTCCATACACATTGATGGGATGGAAATCTCTTTCCTCCTCTTCCCAAGGCTTTGTTCCCTCACCGGAGAAAACATAGTCTGTGGAAAGATAGAGCATCTTCCCCTTTAAGTCCTTCATGACTTTTGCAAGACTTCCGGGAACCTCTCCGTTAATACGAAAAACAAAATCTCTTTTCTCCGGATCCTCCGCATCATCCACCGCAGTCCATGCAGCACAGTGAATCAGACAGTCAATCTTCTCTTCGGTAAGAATTCTTCTGGCTTCCTCTTCATTGGTCAGATCCAGTCCCACATAGGGCATCGTGCAAACCGGACTTCCGTCCATAATTCCCACATACTCCGGTTCCATGCCGGAGCCTACCGCCTCTATGCCTCTTCGAGC
>CAUUUY010000172.1:0-4500 GCA_963548305.1 uncultured Oribacterium sp. | reverse complement strand
TAGCCAGCCATCCTCAGATTACCGGAATTCAGATTTATCCTGCAACATCAGGAATTCGTATTTTTTTTAAAGGTTCAAAAAAGACTATTTTAAACTGTCTGCGTAAGATTCCTTATAGCAATGTGCGTTTTCTTGCAGAACAACTTCCCAGGCCGGAAAGTATCTATGTTCATCTCCTTCCCTCCAGTCAAGAAATTGTTCAGGAATTTCGCGGGAATAAGAAGATGAATCCGAAGTTAAAGCAGAAGCTTGGCACTGAAGTCATTATTGAAGCTTTGGTGGATAAATTTCTGCCTGAACCGCTGAATCTGGCGTATCACGCCTTCCAGCTTTTGCTTCTTTCCAAGGCTTAAACAGCTTTTGCTTCTTTCCAAGGCTTAAACAGTTTACACTTTAGCGCATAGCTTAAAGCTTGTATTCACAATTTCTTGTCTTTCATCAACGGTCGTGGTTAAAAACAAGATGTCTCAAGCTTCGCCTGAGCCACTTGTTAAGAATAAAAAATCCCCTCTTCCTATCCTAAGCACCCGGCCCTAAAGGCTACAGGGAAGCTAAGGCTCCGGAAAGGGGATTTCTTTTAGCTCTTCCATATTGTAAAGACTATCGCAAAACCACTGCTCCTCCCCTTTTCCTTCCAGGAAAATGAGGGCATGCTTTGCTCTTGTTACTGCCACATATTCCAAACTGGTATACTTGGATCTGGCTTCCGCACAGCTGTTTCCGCCGGTTTCCATCAAAATCACAATATTCGAATTTAAGCCCTTGGCAGCATGGGCATCCAAAACCATATGATCCAACGAAGCTTCCGAAAAGCCAAAGGGTTTCAAGACTTCTTTGTAATCTGCTTCTTTCTCCTTGTCATTGGATAAAATCAGAAAATCTCTGTCTCGTAAATCCGGATAAGACTTTAACAGTTTCCCCATCAAATCCTGTAGAGCTCTTAGACTCTCCTTTTCCGAAGGATAGTGGAAAACACCGTGGAGAGGAGAATTTTGCAAAAACTCGGGCCTTTGGCAAGCCTTCATATCATGATAGGCGGGCATTCTCTTCCGAAAATGTCGATTAATCCATTCCACCAACTCCGCATTGGAACGATAATTCTCATTGAGGTAGAGAACCTTCACATTCCGCTTTTTCTCCATGCGCCGCTTCATTTGGAAGAAAACCTGTCGTTCCGCTTCCTCCTCCTGATAGATGGTTTGTCTGGGATCTCCCACCATAAAAAGGCAATTATGCCGCATTTTCCCCTTCTTATCCGTGGACAGAAGGAGAAGAATGTCCAGCTGGGTCTGGTTCAAATCCTGTAATTCATCCGCGTAAATCTTGGTAAAATCCCGTCGTAAAATCTGCAGAAGCTTGGGATTCTCTTTCAATATTCTATAGCATTGTTCCTCCAAAGGCATAAAAGAATATTCTGATTCCGTAGACTTAAGTTCCGTAGATTTTTGCACTGCTTTCCTGATTTCCTGTAGGCAGGCATTTTTTTCCACCTCTCCAATGTACTGTTCCCTCTTCCAAGCTTTCTGAAAATGCTCCTTTACATGAATAACATAGAGGCAAAAGTCTCGGAAAGTGGTGATATGCATACTGTCAATGCCATATACCTTTCGCTTTAAACGATGACTCATTTCTTTGTTAATCGCAATTTCCCGATACAAATGCTTTTTTATCTTTTGTTTAAATTCTGCTACCGCCTCATCCGTAAAGGCCAGCAAAAGAAAATGGGAAAGCCTTTCACCGCCCATAATCTGATTTAATATTCTTTTTGAAAGAAGGGTGGTCTTCCCTGTCCCCGGGCCCGCCACAATGAAAAGGTTATCCTCAGCCTCCCGGATGTATTCCCTCTTCCTTTGCTCAGTCCAAAATTGCTTTCTTCTTTCCATCCATTTTCTTCTCCAAGAATCTTGGCCTCAAATTTTCCTCGCTATCATATCATAGAATTTTAAAAAAGGGTAAAAAAATAGGGCATCGCAATGCGATGCCCATACTATTAATCCGCCTTGGAAGATAGGAACAATCCCATACTTTCCAACTTATTTAAAATCTCATCCAAAGACTTTCTTCCCATGTTTCTCACCTTCATCAGGTCATCCATGGTCTTGGCACAAAGGTCTTCTACCGTGTTGATTCCCGCTCTCTTTAAGCAATTGTAGGAACGAACACTGAGCTCCAGCTCATCAATGCTCTTGTTCAACTCGTCTCTTCCTGCCTCCTGGCTTGCAACAGCAGCACCCTGCTCCTTTGCAGAGGTATCCATGTGCATAAAGAGTTGCAAATGGGTCTGTAGGATACGAGCTGCCAAAGATACGGCCTCCTCCGGCATCATGGTCCGGTCGGTAGTCACATCCAGAATCAAACGCTCTGTATTCCCCTGCTCTTCCACGAAGACATTCACCTTCTTTACAGGAGAATAAATCGCATCCACCGCAATCACGCCGATAGCAAGATCGCTGTGATCTCTGGTGTTGGCTCCATCATAGCCCTTTCCCTTGCTGACCTTCATTTCCATATAAATCTTGGCATCCTTACCGGATAAATGTGCTAAGACAAGGTCAGGATTCATGATTTCCACTTCGGAACTCACCTTAATATCAGAAGCTTTGACTACGCCCTCTCCCATGTAATCCACATAGGCCATCACAGGCTCCTCTCCGCTACCGGTATAACGAAGCGCCAGATTCTTCAAATTCATAATGATTTCGGATACGTCTTCCTTTACCCCGGGAATAGAAGAAAATTCATGATAGACACTATCCAGCTTTACTTCACTGACAGCAGATCCGGGCATAGAAGAAAGCAGAATTCTTCTTAAGGAATTCCCGAGAACCGTAGCCTCTCCCTTTGCTAAAGAATCACAAACGAAACGAGCATATCCCTGCTCCTCTACAAACTCTTTCACTTCCAAGACTGGTTTCATTATGTTTTCCATTCCACACTCCTACTAATCGCTTCTTTACTGAACCTATCTATTATACCTATTTTTCTCAAAATTTCGAGCAGTTTTCTCATATTCCATGAAATTATTTTTTGAAAATGAAGCAAATAGGAGCTAATCTTCCCGCTTCAAGTACAAAATAATCCCAAGGCAATATTTTTTTGAAAAAATCTTATGCCGCCAGGTGTTTGTCCTTCTCCAGGCTGTCTCCGGACTTCCTCACCAAAATCTCCTCCATGGGCACTTCCAGGAGCACACTCAATGCAAACATATTGTCTAAGCTGGGCAATGCCTTCCCTTGCTGCCACTTATACACGGCCTGTGGCTCTAAGAAGCCCATAAACAGGGCAATATCTTTTACCTTCAAGCCCTTTTCCTTCCGTAATCGCTCAATGTTTTTCCCGGTGGCAAAAACGTCTATTACGGGATATTCCACGTTAATCTTTGCTTCCATAACGAACTCCCTCCTGTGAAAATGAGAAAAACCCTGATAAAAAATCAGCGGAAGCTGAACAAGCCAGTCTTCCGCAGTTAAGAAAAAGCTGATGACGGGAATCGGACCCGTGACCTCCGCACTACCAATGCGACGCACTACCGACTGTGCTACATCAGCGCATCCTGAATAAATTCAGAACATTGCTAAAATACCATAAAGCGACAGCACTGTCAATCAGTTTTTTTTCACTTTTTTGCTTTCCATGTAGGATTACAACATCACCTCCATATACTCTCTAATTTTTTTGTCCACATGAAAAACTTGCGCATACTCCATAAGTTTATTCAGTTTCTTATCCTTTCTTGCAACATATGTCTTTAGGGCTGTCTGGAAATCCTGTATCTCGAATCTACTTTTAGATCGCATCAAGTCACATATTGTACGCTCTAAGTTATAAATTGGAATCTCGTGACCCTGATATGTTTTAACATACTCTTTACCGATATCCATCAGCTCTTTCTTTACTGTAAATACCTTTATCCCATCCGCAACCAAGCGCGACGTACCGTACCCAGTATAAATTGTAAGGGTTCTTTGCATGGGCTCCCTATCAATTAAGCCATGATAATATAGTGCCTCATCGTGAGAATATACCCCTTGAGGACAACGTAGAGATAATATATATAGATCATCTTCCCATGTCTCCGGAGAAATATAAACTCCATATGCCACTTTTTCAAACTTTTTTTCTTTTATATACCTATATAAGATATATTTTGGTATGCCTGCCTCTATAGCATCTTTTGCCAGTAAAATTCCCGATTCATCCACAATATTCTCTATTCTTATCATTTATCTCACCTGCTTTCGTACTAATATTGTATATTATATTAGCACGAAAGTGAATATAAGAATTACTCTATATACTCACTTTTCCTTTATCTCTATTTTTCCTCTCCCTCCTCTTGCACTTTCCAATAAATCCTATACAATGTATTTTACTGAAATCAATTTCACTGAAATTGATTTCACCGAAATTGATTTCACTAAAATATTTTTAAACTATTTATTTTGCATACTACCACCGACTATAGTATAGAAAGGAAAAAGTCAAAAATGATGACAGAAA
>CAUUUY010000171.1:0-4518 GCA_963548305.1 uncultured Oribacterium sp. | reverse complement strand
AGCTGGAAAATGCCAAGAAGGATATGGCGATTCTTCACCCCCTTCCCCGTGTAAACGAGATTTCCGTGGCGATTGATAAGGACGAAAGAGCCAAATACTTCTACCAGACTCTCTGCGGAAAGCAGATGCGTATGGCTTTGATTTTGTATCTGTTAGGATTGGATCAGTAAAAAAATGGAAGCTTGAAAGATAGCTTAAAAAATAGCCTTAAAATATAGCTTTAAAATATAGCTTTAAAAGAGAGCTTTAAGAAAAAGCATTGGAAATGGTTTAAATGCCTTATAAGGGATGAAAATTAAGTTTCTTGAATATAGAGAAAGGATAAAAGATGAAGATTGACGGAATCGAAAACGGAATTGTACTGGATCATATTAAAGCCGGAAAAAGCATGCTGGTATACAAATATCTGGGGCTGGACAGTGTAAAGAGCCCGGTGGCTTTGATTCAAAACTGCCATTCTCAGAAAATGGGACAGAAGGACATTGTAAAGATTGCGGAAAATATTGACCTGGACTTAAACGTCTTAGGTTATATCGGACCGGGCATTACCGTAAACTACATTCAGGACGGAAAACGGGTGAACAAGGCTACTCTGTCTTTACCGGATACCTTAAAGAACGTATTACATTGTAAGAACCCTCGTTGCATTACCTCTACAGAGCAGGAGCTGCCACACATCTTTAAGCGGATTCAGGGACAAAAAAGACAGTATCGTTGCATTTACTGTGATACAATTGCAAAAAATGACGATTTTGAATAAGAGATGATAATAAGGTAAAGCTGTTTTTGACGAGAAAAAATATTTCAAATCGTAGAAAAAACGGAAAGCAAGATATTCAATTCAATGAGAATAGGAGAGTAGGATGGAGAAGAAAATTTTAGACAGAAGAAGAGCGGGACTTTTGATGCCTATATTTTCCTTGCCGGGAAAATACGGTATCGGTTCTTTTTCCAAGGAGGCCAGAGCCTTTGCAGACTTTTTAAAAGAGGCAGGCCAGAGCTATTGGCAGATTCTTCCCTTAGGGCCAACGGGCTATGGAGATTCCCCCTACCAAAGCTTCTCCACCTTTGCCGGAAACCCCTATTTTATTGACTTGGAGCAGTTACAGGAGGAGGGCTATCTTTCCGAAGCGGATTGTGCTGCGCTTGCCAATGCCTCCGAAAGCCAAATTGACTACGGTATGCTTTATGAAAAGCGTTATCCTATCCTGAAGAAAGCCATGGATCGCTTCTTCGAGAAGCTGGAGACAGCAGCAGGGCAGGAAGAAAAGAAGGCTTTTCAGGACTTCTGCGAGAAGAATTCCTTTTGGCTTTCTTCCTATGCCCGTTTTATGGAAGGAAAGCTTCCCTATCCGAAGGAGTTTCATGAAGCCTGCCAGTACTTTTTCCAAAAGCAGTGGCTAAGCTTGAAGGCCTATGTGAATAGCCTTGGGATTCAGCTGATTGGCGATATTCCCATTTATGTTTCTCTGGATTCCTCCGATGTGCTGGACAATCCCTCCCTGTTCCAGTTGGAAGAGGGAAGACCGAAGGCGGTGGCAGGTTGTCCGCCCGATGCCTTTGCGGAAAATGGACAGCTTTGGGGAAACCCGCTTTACGATTGGGAAAAGCATAAGGAAACAGGCTATGCCTGGTGGATTTCCAGAATGAAGCACTGTTTTACCCTTTATGATGTGGTAAGAGTAGACCATTTCCGGGGATTTGATGAGTATTATTCCATTCCTTACGGAGATGAAAATGCGAAAAGAGGCCACTGGGAGAAGGGGCCGGGAATGGATTTATTTCATGCCTTAAAGAATGCCTTGGGAGAGCAGGCGGTGATTGCGGAGGATTTGGGCTATGTCACCGAGTCTGTAAAAAAACTGGTGGAAGACAGCGGATTCCCCGGGATGAAACTTTTAGAATTTGCCTTTGACTCCAGAGAAAGCGGAGACTATCGTCCCAATACCTGGACGGAAAATACGGTTTGCTATACCGGAACCCATGATAATCAGGTCTTAAAGGACTGGTTCCTGGAAATTGAGGATGCGGATAGGCAGATGGCGGCAGACTATGTGGGAAAGACCGTGGAAGAGCTTCTGGCTATGGACTATGTGGACTTTTTTATTAAACTGACTTTAAATTCCAAGTCCAATACCGCGATTATCCCCTATCAGGATTATTGCCATAAGGGGAAGGAAGCCAGAGTGAATAAGCCCTCCGTTTTGGGCTGTAACTGGAGCTATAGATTTCAAAAGGAAGATTTCACCAAGGAAATGGCGGAGAAGATTCGTGCCTTCTGCGAGGAAAGTAAGAGAATCTAAAGAGCTCTGTTGTATATTTCTTTAGTCTGAAACTATAGCAGATTGAGCCGTAAGGTATAAAGTAGAATATAAGGATAGAGAAGACGGGGATAGATGAGAGAAGAAACAAACCGCGCTAAGGATATTGAAAAAAAGAAAGGTTTAGTGGCCTTTGACCTAGACCATACTCTATTAGACCATAATAAGGGGGCCATTACCCCCTCCAGCTTGGAAGCCATTAAGCTACTGAAGGAAAATGGCTATCTTGTGGTGCTGGCTTCCGGCAGAAATATGTATGATCGCTATTCCTTCGATTATTTGAAGGAAATCGCTCCCCATGCTTTGGTGCAGATGAACGGTACCAAGGTGCTTTTGGATCCTTTGGAGAAGCGGGAAGTTTTAATGCATAGCGTCATGTCCAAAGATTTGCTGGAACGATTGATTCGCTTCGGAAAGGAGCATCATATTGCTCTTGGAACCGCCATAGAGGATAGGGATTATTTCACGGAAGAGGAACAGGTGATACAGTACGACCTGAATTTTATGCAGGAAAGCGACAGAAATTTCGTGCCGGTGGAGGAACTCTTAAAAGAGGAGGTTTCTGCCCTTTGCTATTGTGGCGGCGTAACGGGAGCGGAGGCACTCAGGAAGAATTTTCCGGAGTTAAATGTCTTCCCCTTTAGCAGAGACACCGGAGCCGATCTTTTGGAAAAGGGCTATAGCAAGGCTATGGGCTTGGAGAAAATCGCTGAGGTTTACCAGATTCCCGGAGAAAAGACCGTTGCCTTCGGAGATAGCTTTAATGATGAGGAAATGCTTCTTTGGGCAAATGTTGGCGTGGCTGTAGGAAATGCCATTCCCTATATCAAGGAAAAGGCGGATATTGTGGCAAAGCCCATTTGGGAGGACGGCATCTACCTTACGCTAAAGGACCTGGGGATGATTTAAGAAGCAAAGGGGAAAGTATCGAAGTCTGTACTTTAAAAAGTATAAAGGAAAGTATCGAAGTTTTTGCTTTCAGCAGTAACAAAGAGCAGTAATAAATAGCTATTCTTAGAATGAGTAACGAGGAAAATATGATTAAAGAAGCCTTATATTATCAAAGAGGAAACAGCGGGGAAGAGGCGGAAAAAGAGCTGATTGTATTGGAAAAGCGGGAGCTAACCGAAAAGGAAATAGAAGAGTTTGTAAAAAAATGGGGAGGAAGCTATTCTTCCCTTTTTTGCTATAGACTGTCAGAATCCTTCTTCTATCCGGAGGGAGGCGGACAGCCCTGTGACAGAGGAAGCATTGCAGGAGCAGAGCTTCTCTTTGTAGAGGAAAAAGAAGGGGAGCTTTGGCAGTATGTAGAAGCGGATTTGCCGGAGGGAGCAAAAGTCCTTTGTAAGTTTGACGTAGACTTTCGAAGATGGCAGTCGGAAAACCACAGTGCAGAGCATATTTTTTCAGGGCTTGTGACCCAGCATTTTCCCTATAAAAACAGCGGCTTCCATATGGAATGCTTTGGGGAGAATCCCCACATGACCGTGGATTTTGACGGGGAATTCAGCGAAAAGGAACTGGAGGAGCTGGAGCAAGGAGTCAATGCCGTTATACGACAAAATCTTCCCGTAAGAGAAATTTATCTGGAAGGGGAAGAAGATACGAGTTTGGAAAGAAAGGATGGCAGTATTTCTTTTCGACAAAAGAAGGCTTTGGAGGGGGATATCCGTATTATCGAAATTCCTAAGGTGGATTCCTGCGCCTGTTGCGGAACCCATGTAAGCTTTACCGGAGAGATTGGGGTATTTACCATTCTTTCCTATGAAAAGCATAGGAAGGGCTGTCGTTTGACCATGCTGGCGGGGGAGCTGGCCTTTCTTGCTTTGGAAAAAAAGCTAAAGCTCTTATCCGGCTTCTCTCAAAGCCTTAGCCGACCTTGGACAGAGATTCCGGAGGCCTTCCGGAGTTTGCAGGAGAAAATCTTTGAAAAGGAAGAAGAAAAAAGAGGAATTTTAGAGGCGGGAATCCGGCTTTTGGAAGAAAAGATATTGAAAGAGCTGGAAGAGCGACGGAAAGAAATCGAAGATGGAGAAGGTACTGCAACGCTATTGCTGGGAAGCCCTCTAAAGGATAGCTGCTTTTCCTACTACGGAAAGAATCAATACCTCTTTCTCTACCTGTCCGAGCTGGGGATGAAGGATTTGCAAAAAATCTGTGACAGGCTGAGACTCTCCCTTCCCCTTCCCCTTCCCCT
>CAUUUY010000170.1:0-4567 GCA_963548305.1 uncultured Oribacterium sp. | reverse complement strand
GGATTTCCTTCGGAGAAGATAAAAGCGGAAAGTAGGGGCTGTAAAAAAATCAAAATAGTTTTCTAAGCAATATAGGTCTAAATTGGGGGCACGCTCTCGCTAGCTTCGCCACGTATCGGATACTAAGCGAAAAACTTCGATTCTCTTGTTTTTCGCAAGTACCAACGGGCTCAGACTACCCCCTCATTTAGACCTATATTGCCGAAAATCTATTCATTATTTTGATTTTTTTACAGTCCCTTTTTTATCGTAATGGAGAAAGACAAAAGACAGGTTAATTAGGCTGAAAGTAAGCGTTTATAAATCAATATATCAATAGGAGAACCATGGCGAATTTAAGAGAAGAAATTGAAAAAAGAAGAACCTTTGCGATTATTTCCCACCCGGACGCAGGAAAGACCACCCTTACAGAGAAGTTTCTTCTCTATGGAGGTGCCATCAATCTGGCAGGAACGGTAAAGGGAAGAAAGTCCGCAAAGCATGCGGTTTCCGACTGGATGGAGATTGAGAAGGAAAGGGGAATTTCCGTAACCTCCTCCGTGCTTCAGTTTAACTATGACGGAAAATGCATTAACATCTTGGATACCCCGGGGCACCAGGATTTCTCGGAGGATACCTATAGAACCTTGATGGCGGCAGACAGTGCGGTGATGGTCATTGACGGAGCAAAGGGTGTGGAGCCCCAGACCATTAAGCTCTTTAAAGTCTGTGTTATGCGACATATCCCTATTTTTACCTTCATCAATAAGTTTGATAGAGAGGCCAGAGACCCATACGCTCTTTTGGATGAAATTGAAGAGGTGCTGGGAATCCGTACCTGTCCCATTAACTGGCCCATTGGTTGCGGCCATAATTTTAAGGGCGTGTATGACAGAGAAACGGAGCAGGTCAGTCTTTTCCACAGCAATGCGGGAGGAAAGAAGGCGGTAGAGAAGGAAGTTTTTGATTATAAGGATCCGGAGCTTCCCAATCATATTTCCGCGGAGTACTTTGAAAAGCTGCAGGAGGACTTGGAGCTTTTGGACGGGGCTGCAGATGCCTTTGACGAGAAGAGAGTGGATGCGGGAGAGCTAACTCCGGTATTCTTCGGCTCCGCCTTAACCAATTTCGGTGTGGAGACCTTCTTACAGCATTTCCTGGCTATGACCAAGTCTCCCCTTCCCAGAAAGTCCGATCAGGGTATGATTGACCCGGTGGAGGAAGCATTTTCCGCCTTTGTCTTTAAGATTCAGGCCAATATGGACCCCAAACATAGAGATAGAGTAGCCTTTATGCGTATCTGTTCCGGAGAGTTTGATGCGGGTATGGAGGTAAATCATATTCAGGGAGGCAGAAAGGTGAAGCTTTCCCAGCCTACCCAGATGATGGCAGACGAGCGAAAAATCGTGGATAAGGCCTATGGAGGAGACATTATCGGTGTTTTTGATCCGGGAATCTTTTCTATCGGAGATACCCTGGAGCTTTCCAACAAAAAGTTTGTCTATGAGGGAATTCCTACCTTCGCTCCGGAGCATTTTGCCAGAGTACGGCAGATTGATACCATGAAGAGAAAGCAGTTCCTAAAGGGGGTTTCTCAGATTGCGCAGGAAGGTGCAATTCAGATTTTTCAGGAGTATAACAGCGGTATGGAGGAGATTATTGTAGGCGTGGTAGGATCCCTGCAATTTGAAGTATTAACCTACCGTCTGAAAAACGAGTATAATGTGGAGGTGCGATTGGAAATGCTTCCCTACGAACATATTCGCTGGATTGAAAATTATACGGAAATAGATGTTTCCGCCATTTCCGGAACCTCTGATATGAAGCTGGTAAAGGACTTAAAGGATAGACCTTTACTTCTTTTCGCCCATCCCTGGTCCATCGGTATGGTTTTGGATAGAAATGAAAATCTAAAGCTCAGCGAGTTCTCCAGAAACTAAAAAATGGAAGAAAAACAATAATCAGTGAACAAGCCTTAAGACATGAGGCAAAATATAGGAAAATAAACCTAAGGGTATAAATGGATACTATAGGCCATTAAAGTCTAAGGGCATAAAGGTATAAGTAACGGCATACATGGTTTAAGCAAGAAGAAAGGAAGGACCTTATGGAAAAGAGTATCAAAACTTGGTTGGCAGAGCATGAGGAGGAATTCGTTAAGGACTTAGGCAGACTGATTGCCATCGATTCCGTGCAGGGAGAGACAAAGCCGGGAGCCCCCTTCGGAGAAGGCCCCAAGAAGGCTTTAGAGGAGGCATTGTCCCTTTGCGAAGGATATGGTTTCTCCGTAAACAATATGGAAAACTATGTGGGAACAGCGGATTTGGATGCAAAGCTTCCCAGAAGTCTGGATATCTTGGCACACTTGGATGTGGTTCCTGCAGGAGAAGGTTGGGAGATTACCGAGCCCTTTAAAATGCTGGAAAAGGATGGAATTGTCTACGGACGTGGCGTCAGTGACGATAAGGGACCGATGCTTGCGGGACTTTATGCTATGCGTGCGGTAAAGGAGCTTGGCTACCCCCTGAAGAAGGGAATTCGTATGATTATGGGAACCAATGAAGAGACCGGTTCCAAGGATTTGGAGTATTACTATGCCCGGGAGAAGGCGGGAGAGATGAGCTTTACTCCGGATGCGGAGTTCCCCATCATTAACGTGGAAAAGGGACAGTTCAGAGGAACAATTTTCAAGAAAAGAGGGAAGGAGGAGAGCAGTCTTCTTTCCTTAAAGGCGGGAATTGCGGTAAATGCGGTACCGCAGAAAGCTGTACTTGTTTTCTCTGCATTAGGAGAAGAGGAGTTCCAAGCTGCAAAGCAGGCGGTGGAAGAGCAGTGTCAGGTAAAGATCAGTAAAAACGGCAATGAGGTTACGGTAATCGGAACCTCCGCCCATGCGGCAACTCCCTACCTTGGAAAAAATGCAGGTCTTGCAGCGGTGATTTTTGCCACAAAGCTTCCCTCTATCGGAGCAGAGCTTAAGCAGGATTTAGAGAAGCTTACAGAGCTTTTCCCCTACGGAAAGACCGACGGCTCCGGCTTGGGTATTAAGATGGAGGATAAGGAAAGTAAGGATTTAACCTGTACCCTGGATATCTATGCCATTGACGGAGAAGAGCTTCGTTTTACCTATGATTCCCGTGTGCCTATCTGCGCTACGGAGGAGAATTGCGTAAATACCGCAAGGGCAAATGTAGAAGCCAAGGGCTTCCAATTTGAAACCAAGGGAATGATTCCTCCCCACTATGTACCCTCAGATTCCCCCTTTGTACAGAATCTTCTTTCTGTTTACGAGAAGGTAACCGGCTTAAAGGGAGAGTGCCTGGCTATCGGTGGCGGTACCTATGTGCATGATGTGGAAAACGGCGTAGCCTTCGGAGCGGTTCTTCCGGATGTGGATACCAGAATGCATGGTGCTGACGAGTGGATTAAGGTAAAGGATCTGCTTTTGGCGGCAGAAATTTACGGAGAGGCAATTTTGGCGCTTTGCCAATAATCCGGTAAAGCACCGAGAATGTTATGGAAGATAAAATGACAGAAACTATTGTGAAGAATGAGGCTCTTTCTGAAAAGAACTATCCGGCGGATGGTTCCGGGGAAGAGCTGAAGAATGAAAATATTATAGAAATCAAAGGACTTGGCAAAACCTTTAAAACCGACGGTGAGGACTTTGTGGCACTGGATCAGATTGATTTGTCCATCCGGAGAGGAAGCATTCAGGGCATTATCGGACTTTCCGGTGCCGGAAAATCCACCTTGGTTCGTTGCATCAACTATCTGGAAAAGCCCAGTAGCGGACAGATCTATTTTCAGGGACAGAGCCTGGGCTCCATGAAGCAAAGGGAAATTCTTGCCATGCGACAGAACATGGGCATGATTTTCCAGCAGTTTAATCTTCTGGAGCAGAGAAATTTGTTGAGAAATGTCAGCTATCCCCTGGAAATTTCCCATAAGGGCGGTCCTATTTCCTACTTTAAGAAAAGGAAGGCAAGACTGGATCGGGCTAAGGAGCTTTTGGCGATGGTAGGCTTAGAGGGAAGGGAGTACAGTCACCCTTCCCAGCTTTCCGGAGGACAGAAGCAAAGAGTAGCTATCGCCAGGGCCCTGGCGACAAAACCGGAGGTATTGCTTTGTGATGAGGCCACCTCTGCCCTGGATCCTAAAACTACAGAGCAGATTCTGGAATTGCTGAAGAAGATTAATAGGGAGATGGGGGTTACCATTATTTTGATTACCCACCAGATGTCCGTGATTGAAGCCATTTGTGATGAGGTGGCCATAATTGATCACAGCCGAATCGCGGAAGCGGGCCCGGTGAAGGAGGTTTTCCGTTCTCCCAAGTCGGAAATCGGAAGAAAGCTGATTTTAGGAGAGGGAGAGAAGGAAATCCAATTCGGTACCGGAAAGCGTATCCGTTTGGTTTTTGACGGTCGTTCCGCCCATGAGCCTGTACTTTCGGAAATGATTCTTTCCGCCAAGGCGCCGGTAAATATTCTTTTTGCCAATACCAAGGATGTGGATAATATTGCCATGGGACAGATGATTATAGAACTGCCGGAGAATCCGGAGGATGAGTTCCAGATTCTCAGCT
>CAUUUY010000169.1:0-4568 GCA_963548305.1 uncultured Oribacterium sp. | reverse complement strand
ATTGTCTAAAAAAAATCCGCTAAGCCGACTGTTGCTTAGGGGGTATTTTACGGAATGAAGTAAGTAAAGAATCATCAGTTTGTATTGGGTCAATGCTTCTGTAGCCATAAATTCCTTTCTTTATCCCCTAAATGGGGGTTCCCAGCTTATTCAGAATATAAATATTTGCAAAATGCGCTTTTTTCTAAGAAATACG
Organism: uncultured Oribacterium sp.; assembly: GCA_963548305.1. Classification (GTDB taxonomy): domain Bacteria; phylum Bacillota; class Clostridia; order Lachnospirales; family Lachnospiraceae; genus Oribacterium. The sequence goes on along the minus strand of CAUUUY010000169.1, from coordinate 4,372 downwards.
CTATACTGCTCTAAGGAAATTGCTTTTCCGAAAGAAAGTATTGAGCCTTAAAGAGAAAAAAGCAAAGAATGGAATTAGTTTAACAGAATTGTAAGCCTAGTTGCAATAGAAGGAAGCGTTAATGGAAAATTCTGTCTTTCTCGAAAGGGCTTCCTGTGCTAAAATAAAGCCCTATGGAGAGTTTGCTATGAGAGAAAAAATCAATAAGTTAGCCAGAGGAATTATCGAGGAAGGAATCCCTTCCCTGCATTTTTCTGTTGAGAAGATTATGGCAGTAATTCCTTACCGGGAAAGTCGAACATTTGAAATCTTTTTGCAGTCGGTAAACGGCGTTGCCATGCGTGGCTTAGTCTATGCCAAGGGACCCTATCTTACCCTGCATAAATCCGCCTTTGGGGGTGTGCGTACCAAGGTAAGCTTTACCATTGATACGAAGAACCTGGGGGATGAGGAGGAAATCAAAGGGGAGCTTTGCTTTGTGTACAATGGGGGAGAGAAGCGGATTCCCTATTCTTTTGTGGTGGAAAAGCAGCCCTCTGCAAAGCAAATCCATGAGATTAAGGATTTTTCTCATTTGCAACAGATGGCGGAGGAGGATAGAAAGAGTTGTAGCAGAATCTTTGATTACAGCGACTTTTTGGAAGCTCCTATTTTTCAGGACATTACCGCCCTTAGACTTTATGAGCTTTTAAAGCCCTGCGGGGACAGGACTCTTGCTTTAGAGGAGTTTTTGACTTATTTCTCACATCGGCCTAAGAATGCCAAGAAGCGAGAGGTACTTCCCTACCAAAGACGGGAGGAAAGGGAGGAGGTTCTTCATTTTCCGGAGGATGCAAGCCTGGAAGAAAAGATTACGGAGTGCATCCACAGAGGAGATTGGAGTCTTAGTGCCTTTGCCCTCTATAAAAAGGGTGTGGAGGAGAATGTTAAGATTACCAAATTGTATGAGAATCTCCTTTATGCTATGCCCATGGGCTATGCGGAAGAATTGCCTAAAGGGGTATATCTGTATTTCTCCTATGAGTATCGTTTAGAAGAGGGGATTAAGCTTCCTCTTTATTATAATATTTTGAAGAATTTCCAGGAAGGTTCCGAGATTTTCTCCCACTTTGCAAGACCGATGCAGGACTATGCCATTTCCTGTCTTTTGCAGGGGGAGATTAATGAGGAGCTGGCTTTGTTGTATAGCAAGCTGATTTTACCGGAAATGATTGATGAACGGATGGCGGAGTTCCTTCCGAAGATTTTAAACAGTTATCTGGTGGAGGTGGAGGATCAGAATATTGAGCGTTTGGTTCTGACCCACCCTGCTTTGCGTCGGGAATGTTCCTTCCCGGTGAAGGGTGGATTTTGTACGGTACCCATGCCCCTTCCCAATATGATTCTTCTTTTCCAGGATGCCTTAGGAAACCGTTACAGTCGGGTGCCTCACAGAAAGACCAGACTGATGGAAGAGGCGGAGTTGGAGAAGAAGTGTCAAAGCCTCTCGGAGGACAAGGGCATTTTCCTGATTCGGAAGACCCTTAGCCTGGTGGACAAGGGGATTTCCGACAGTAAGGACCTGGAACTGATGGAAAAGGCCTTTTCCTATGAGGACTTTACCCTGTATTTTCGGATGAAGATTTTGCATCTGATTCTTTCCTATCATAAGAAGGCGGAAGGGGTAGAGTTCCCTAAGGAGAATCTGGAATTTCTCCATGCCCTTCCCTTTGCCGCTTTAAAGAAGGAAGAGAAGGAGGATGTACTTAGTGCCCTGATTTATCGGGGAGATTATGACAAGGCTTTGGAATATCTCATTGCCTATCCCTATCTTTCCTTGGATAAGCGGGCTTTGGAGGCATTTTTAGAGGGGGCTCTTTCCGAAGGGCAGGGAGAGAAGGTTTACGGGGAAGAGGAAAGAGAGATGCTTTTGTATCTTTCGGAAAAAGCCTTTCTTTCCAAGCTGGAAAAGGACAGTATTCTTCATTTCCTTTTGGAGGAATATAACGGCACCACAGAAGAGATGCTGCAAATGATGCGGGTAGCAGACCAAAAGAAACAGCAGAAGGCGAAGATTCCTTCTTCCTCCTTCTTAAACATGGGGGAGCGGCTTTTGGCCCAGAGCCTTTTTACGGAAAAACGAAAGGAAAGCGAAGAAATTTTTGCCCTTTATACCCGTTACGGGGGAGCGGACCCTTTGCTTCTTCGTGCCTTTTTTACTGCCTACTCCGCCTCTGTTTTCCTGGGACAGAAGCCGGAAAAAGAATGGATTATGCAGCAGATTTTTGAAGAGGTAAGGGGAGAAAGCCATAAGGAAAGAGTACCGGTACTTTATCTTTTGGCACTAAGCCTTTCCTTCTCCAAGAGGGCGGAGCTTAAGGAGGAGGAGCTGGAGGAGCTTTCCGCCTTCCTGCCCATCCTTTTGGAAAAGTCTTTGATTTTCAGCTATACCAAGGAGCTGGGAAAATTTGTTTCCCTGCCCAATGAAATATTAGAAAAGTCTGTCTTGGAATATCACGGAAGAGAAGAGGAAAAGCCCTTCCTATCCATAAGAAATCAGGGAGAAGAGGAGTTCCACAGAGAGGAATTACAGGAGTGTTATCACGGCATTTATACAGCATCCTTCCTGCTTTTCCCGGGAGAAAGCATGGAATATCGCTTTACCGTGGGGAAAGAGGACACTCTATTGTATCAATCCACCCTGAAGAAAGAGGAATCCGAGAAGGCCTATAGGGGAGAGGATGCCTATGCTAAGCTCTGTCGGATGTGTGAACTGATGACGGAGAAGAAGGCGGAGCCTTTACTGGAAATGATGGAAGAATACGGCAAGAAGGAAATTGCTTTATCGAAATTACTGGAGGAGTAAGAGAAAGAGGTATTTGTGAAAAGCATTGGCATTAGTTTAGGGGATGACTATACCGACATTTCCCTATATCAAGAAGAATATACATATCGCTTTCCTACCCTTCTTTGTAGAGAGAAGCGAGGGACAGAGTTCTCCATCGGAGAGGAAGCCTATAAGAAGAATCTCACCGGAGGAGTAGTTCTGGTGGATAAGCTCTTGTCCCTGTTTAAGAAAAAGGGCAGTGCCACCATTGAAGGGCAGTGCTATGAGGCGGAGGAGCTTCTGTCGATCTTCCTTCGTTCCCTGCTGAAAGAAGGAGAGAAGCGGATAGCGGAAAAGGAACTTCCGGAGGAAGAGGGAAAGGATACTTTAGTCCTTACCCTTCGGGAGGGAGAGCCGGAGCTCTTTAAAAGATTAAAGGAGCTTTTGGAAAAGCTTTTCGGAGAGGAGTATTCGGTGCAGTGCATCAGCCACACCGAGGCCTTTGCCCACTACCTTTTAAGGCAGGATAAAACCCTCTACAACCGCTTGGTGGGCATGTTTGAGTTTTCCAACCAGGTGCTTCACTACTATGAAATGCAGGTGTCCAAGGGGGCGAAGAAGTATGCCATTTCTGCGGGGGAAGCCCAGCCGGAGGCCATTTCCTTCGACATTATGGAAAAGCCTCAGGGAAAGCGAATGGCAGACCAGATTCTTTCCGGTCTTAGCGATAAAATAACCAGAGGGAAGGTCTACAGTGCCTTCTTTCTGTCCGGAAAGGGCTTTGAAAGTACGGACTTTGCTCCGGGCTTTATGAAGAAGCTTTTAAAGGGTAGAAGAGTTTGCGTGGAATCCTTCCTCTTTGCCATTGGAGCCTTGGAATACGCTAAGCTCTTGGGAAGAGGAGAAGAGGAGGAGTATCTTCTGCTTTGTGAAACCAGGGTGGCTTATGATGTTTCTGTCCGAGTGAGTCAGAAGGAAAGGGAATTCCCCTACTATCTGGCAAAGGCGGGAGATGCCTGGCTGGAAAAGGAAGAGGAGATTTTGCTCTTACCGGATCAGCAGGATTATATTGATTTTACGGTGCAGCCCTTTGTGGGCAGTAAGGGCAGGCAACTTCGCATGCTACTGGAAGGCTTTCCGAAGAGAGAAGAGCGTTGCACGAAGCTCTCTTTAAAGAGTCGATTTGTGGATGCGTCTACGATTTTGATTTCAGTGGAGGATAGGGGCTTAGGAGACTTGCATCCTGCCTCCGGTATGGTGATTGAAGAGCGAATCAGTTTGGGAAAGGAGTAAAGTATGGCAGTGATTTTATGTCAAAAAGAAGCTACATTTCCCTATTATTATGAGCGATTGGATATTTCTGTCTATTCCTTGGAAGAGCTTTGCTATGCGGTGGGAAAGTATCCCCTCCTGATTCCGGAGCATTTTGTGGATCATCGTCTTTTGGAATGGGTCAGTACCGGCTTAAATCGCCCCATGCTTTCCGAAAAGCTGAAGCAATTAAAGGACATGGGGGAGCGGGAGGAGCGTTTGCTTTTCCGTCTGCTTCGGGAGTGCTCCTATTTT
>CAUUUY010000168.1:0-4588 GCA_963548305.1 uncultured Oribacterium sp. | reverse complement strand
AGGCTGGAAACATTCTGTACAAGCAGAACGGAACCAGAATTCATCCAGGTCTGAATGTAGGCTTGGGAAATGATTTCACCTTATTTGCAAAGGTGGACGGAGTCGTTAAATTTGGCCGTCTAGGAAGAGATCGTAAGCAAGTATCTGTACTTCCAAAGGCATAAGGAAACATTAACCCCATGCTGGTTATCCGGCGTGGGGTTTTCCTATAGTAAAGGAAAATATTTTGCAGGAAATCGTCCTGCTTCTTTTTAGAAAAAGGAGTATTCATGTTTGCAGATATTGCAAAAATTTATGTTAAAAGCGGAAAAGGTGGCAACGGCCATGTATCCTTTCGTAGAGAATTGTTTGTTCCTGCAGGAGGCCCGGACGGTGGAGACGGCGGAAAGGGCGGAGACATTATTGTAGAAGTGGACAAGGGGCTGAACAGCCTGGAACCCTTCCGTCATAAAACAAAATATGCCGCAGAACCCGGACAGGAGGGAGACGGCAGAAAGATGCACGGAAAGAACGGCAAGGACCTGATCTTAAAGGTTCCGGAAGGAACGCTCTTAAAGGATGACGAGACCGGTAAGCTGATTGCGGATATGAGCGGAGAGAATCAGCGGATGGTTTTATTAAAGGGCGGTAAAGGAGGCCTGGGCAATATGCATTTTGCCACCCCTGCCATGCAGGCACCAAAGTTTGCTCAGCCCGGAGAAGAGGCCAGAGAAATTACCCTTCGTATGGAATTACGGGTAATTGCGGACGTAGGATTAGTAGGCTATCCCAATGTGGGAAAGTCCACCTTACTTTCCATGTGCAGCAATGCCAGACCGGAAATAGCCAATTACCATTTTACTACCTTGAATCCTCACCTTGGCGTAGTGAATTTAAAGGGTGACCGAAGCTTTGTTATGGCGGATATTCCGGGAATTATCGAAGGTGCCTCCTCCGGTGTCGGACTGGGCTTTCAATTCCTTCGGCATATCCATCGTTCCAGAGTTCTGATTCATATGGTGGATGCCGCCGGAACGGAAGGCAGAAAGCCGTTGGATGATTTTTTACAGATCCAAAAAGAATGTGAAGAATATGATAAGGAAATTCTTCGTAAGCCTATGATTGTAGCCGCCAATAAAATAGAGCTGGTACAAAGCGAAGAACAGGAAGAAGACCTGGCTCTTTTGGAGAAGTATTGTACAGAGCATAAGCTCCCCTTTTTCCGTCTTTCCGCAGCTTCCAATCAGGGAATTTTACCCATATTGGAGAAAACCTGGGAGCTGTTGGAAGAAAATAAGGAGCAGGCTGTAGTCTATGAAAGCGAAGTGGATCTGGAAAACCTTGGTGCGGTAGAAATGCTGGCCATCAGCTATGATCATCCGGAAGAGGGTGTTTTTGTCGTGGAAGGCCCCAAGATGGAGAAGATGCTGGGCTATACCAACCTGGAAGCGGAGAAGGGCTTCCTTTTCTTCCAGCGTTTTATGGTAGAGCAGGGAATTATTAAAGAATTAAAGAAGATGGGCTTAAAAGAAGGGGATACCATCAAGATTTACGCCCACGAATTTGAATATTATGATACGGAGGACGAGGAATGAAATCCTACATCAAAGACAGTAAAATGCGTTCCGCTTTAAAAGGAGCGGCACAGAAGATAGAACCGACCCTTTCTTTGGGAAAGAATTCCATTACTCCGGAATTTATTGAAGCGGTAAGGGAATATATGGAAAAACATGAGTTAATGAAGATTCATGTTTTAAAAAATTGTATCGATGATCTTCGAGAACTGGGAAATACCATTGCTGAACGTTCCGGAACGGAGCTGGTACAGATTATCGGTCGTATGATCGTCTTATACAAACCGGCAAAAGAAGAAAAAGACAGGAAATTCTCTCTATGAAAACCATAGCCATTTTAGGGGGAAGCTTTAATCCGGTGCATTACGGACATTTAAAAATGGCGGAAGCCGCCATGGAAAGCAGTCATTTTTCCAAGATTCTTTTTATTCCCACCGGCACCCCCTATCATAAAGAACAGAAGTCTTTACTTCCCTTTTCCGATAGGCTGAAGCTTTTGGAACTGGCTATTGAAAATTGTCCGGACTTTGCTTTCTCTCCCATTGAGGGGGAACGGGAGGGAAATTCTTACACCTTCGATACGGTAAGAGAACTTCTGCGACAGAATCCGACGGAATCTTATAGTCTATTAATCGGTACCGATCAGTTTTTAACCCTTCGTTCCTGGCATAAGATTGCAGAACTTGGGAAACTGGTGGATTTTTATATTGCCAATAGAAACGGGGAGATGGCGTTCTCAACATTCCAAAAGGAAAAGGAAGCTTTGGAGAAAGAATTTTCTTTACATTGTAAGTTATTTTCCATGCCGGCTATCGATCTTTCCAGTACGGAGATTCGGAATCGGCTGAAAGAAGGAAAGTCCATCCATGGAATGCTTCCTAAGCCGGTGGAAGAGTACATATTAAAAAAGGGCTTCTACCGTTAAAGAAGGAGATCATATAGAGATATCTCTATCGAAAAGGATATCTCTATCGAAGAGGATATCAATATCAAAGAGGAATCATGGAAGAAAAAGAATTTATGCAGAAAATCGAAGAAATTCGAAAGCATTTACAGGAGCATTTAAAGAAGGAGCGATATGAACATTCTCTAAGTGTGGCCTTTACCAGCATTTGTCTGGCTATGGCCCACGGGGTAGATCTTCAAAAGGCGGAGCTTGCAGGGCTTTGCCATGATTGCGCGAAATATATGGGTAAAAAAGATTTATTGGAAGCTTGTCAAAGAGATCATATCCCTCTGCTCCCCGAGTACTTGGAGGCGCCACAGGTTCTTCACGGTATTTACGGTGCCTGTTATGCCAAAAAACATTTTCAAATCGATAATGAAGAAATTCTCTCCGCCATTTACTACCATACCCTGGGAAAACCGGCGATGACCACTCTGGAAAAGATTGTTTATTTGGCTGATTATATTGAGGTAAGAAGAGGGAATCGGGAGGACTTAACTGCTATCCGGGAAATTGCCTTTAAAGATTTGGATTTGGCGGTAAAGCTCTGTTTGGAAGCAAGTATTGCCTATGTAAAAGAAAAAGGACAGCATTGTTGCTCTTTATCCCTGGATGCGTTAGCATATTATCAAGAGAAAAAGGAGGTATAAATGGAATCTTTGGACTTATGTAAAAAAATTGTATCTGTTTTAGACGAGAAAAAAGGAAGTGACATAACTGTTCTGGACATTTCCGAAATTTCCGTATTAGCGGATTATTTTGTGCTGGTTTCTGCAGATAATGTAAGACAGCTGGACGCCCTGAAGGATGCTTTAGAAGAAGCCGTTCATTTAGATAATCGTAAAGCAGAGGGAGAGAGCAGCTCCGGCTGGATTCTTTTAGATTATAAGGACGTTATCGTGCATCTTTTTGACAAGGAAACCAGATCCTTTTACAACCTGGAAAAAATCTGGTCTGATGCCAAGAGAGTAGAATTATAAGAAAGGCTATAGCATGAAAAGTGTAAAAAGACAGGAGCTAAGCAGAGAAGAAGTTTGGCACTTTGATGATTTATATGCCAATGACGAAACATTTTTAAAGGCATTGGCGGAATCCGAAGAGAAAGCAACAGAAATTGCTTCCTATGAGGGACGTCTCGGCAGTTCTCCGGAAGTTTTATTGAAGGCTTTGAAGGAGAAAGAGGCATTGTCCTTATTATCCAGCCATTTTTTGGCTTACAGCATGATGAAAAGCGATGTGGATACCAAAGATCAGGAAGCCTTAAGTTTAAATCAAAGAGCAATGGCTGTAGAGGTTCGAAACGGAGAGAAATTGGCATTTTTTGATCCGGAGATCCTTTCCTTGTCTTCGGAATATCTGGATAGAGCGTTTACAGAATGTAGGGAACTGGAGAAGTATTCCGTCTACATTAAGGACGTTAGAAGATTAAAAGAGCATACTTTGGATAAGAATGCCGAAAAGCTTTTGGCATCGGCTCAGTCCATGGCCAGTGGTCCTTATCAGGCATTTTCCATGCTGCAAAATGCCGATCTTCAATTTCCTTCCGTAGAAATGAACGGGGAAGAAATTCCCGTCAGTAATGCCCGTTTCGTTCCCTTACAAACCGGCAATAACCGAGCATTACGTAAAGCAGTCTATGAAGCTTTTTACAAGGTTTATCAGGAGCATAGAAATACCTTTGCCGCTTTGTTTGATGCACAACTAAAGCAACAGTATTTCTTTGCCAAAGCCAGAAATTATCCTACAGCCTTTGCCGCTTCCGTAGGAGAAGTGGATGTTTCAGAAAAGGTTTGGGAGCATTTGATTTCTGCCGTTCACAAGAAGATTTCCGCCTTCCATGATTATGTATCTCTTCGAAAGGAAATGCTTGGCTTAGAAGACCTTTCCATGTATGACGTTTACGCTCCCATGGTAAAGGATTACGAATACCATATTGATTTTGAGGAAGCCAAGGAAGTGATTTTAAAGGGTCTCAAGCCTTTGGGAGAGGACTATCAGGAGCTTTTGAAAAAAGCTTATTCCGAATATTGGATTGACGCCAGGGAAAATGACGGAAAACGTGTGGGAGCTTATTGTAACCCTGTATTCG
>CAUUUY010000167.1:0-4588 GCA_963548305.1 uncultured Oribacterium sp. | reverse complement strand
AGAAGACTTTGTGCCGCAGAAGAACCTCCGATAGCAGTGGAAACACTATCATAAACTGCCTTGACGGAAGGAACATAAGCAGGAATGTTCATAATAATACGATACAGGGCGAAAATAATCGGCATTTGTAAAAACAAAGGCAAGCACCCTGCAGTCATAGAAGTGCCGTACTTTTCATAAATGGCTTTCATCTCAGTTTGCTGCGCCATCATGGAAGCGTTATCCGTCTTATTCTTATACTTTTCCTGTACAGCACGAATTTCCGGTTGCATAATCTGCATCATTCTGGAGGATTTTTGCTGTTTTAAAGAAGTCGGGAACAGCAAAATACGAGTTACCAAAGTAAAAAGAATGATGGCTAATCCAATGTTTGGAATACCGATTCCGTCTAAGAAAAGGTAAATCCAGTTCATAATCCAACCTAAAGCACTTACGATCAAGTTCCAGATAGGCCCGAACAAGGGTAGATTGGATGTGTTTTTGGTTAAAATAATCAGATTTTGAATCAAGTTTTTCTCCCTTCATCTCTAGGGAACAGGATCATATCCGCCTTTAGCAAAGGGATTACAACGCAGTAATCTCCAGATTGCCAACAATAGTCCTTTCACACACCCGTGCTTTTGTATGGCCTCATAGGCGTATTGAGAACATGTGGGTGTGTATTTACAATGAGAATGTCCCTTCATAGGAGATAAAAATTTTTGATAAAAACGAATCATCTTTAACATCAGTTTTTTCATCAAAGCTCTCCTTCGGAATAAGCTGCTTCACAATTTCTATCAACTTATTTCCTGATAAAACGTATTTTCTATCCGAGTTTCTTCCTATTATAATAGGGATTTCTTTTCCCTTTGAAAAAATCAGAATTTCAGAACTTCTCTCCATTACTAAGTATATGATGCCTGCTACATAAATCGAGATAAGCAATCTCCAATTCCGAATAGCTTGCAAAAGCTACCTTCTGTCTTACGACTAAAACGATGTCTAACCCCTCTTTGATTTCTTTGTGTAATCGAAATATCTCTCGAAGCTTTCTACTGATTCCATGACGAACTACAGAATTCCCCACCTTCTTGGAACAGGATATTCCCAGCCGGGAATAGTCTAAACCGTTTTCCACGATCAACATCACAAAATAAGCATTGGCATAGGATTTTCCTTTTTTATAACAATGCTGAAACTCTTCATTTGACTTCATGGAAGGAAAACGCTTCATAAAATATCTCCAAGGTTGAAGAAAGACCGCTTTCCAGCGGCCTCATTTCTGTATTCTACAGGGTAGTTTTTATTACCCGTAAAGCTTTTCAAGAAAGCTTCCTTTATGTTTCTGCATTATGCAGATAATCTTGCTCTACCTTTAGCTCTTCTAGCAGACAAAACCTTTCTACCGTTGGCTGTGGACATTCTCTTTCTAAATCCATGCACTTTTGCTCTCTGTCTTGTCTTTGGCTGATAAGTCATTTTTCCCTTATGCATACGGACACCTCCCTTTTTTTAGTGTATGGCCTGAAGCCACCGATCGTTTCTCCGGGAATTATTCGTCCTTATCCGAAAGGTCCCGAATAAACTCCTAATTTTGGGTAAACATCGCAGATTATTATATAGAAAGGGCTATAAATCGTCAATACCCTTTGAAAAAAACTTATTTTTCGAAAGGAATGTGTATATCTTATCCTCTTTATCCCCTGAAAAAAAGCGGAAAATCCTGTAAAAACAGGGTTTATCCACAAAATTATGCACTTATCCACAGATTCTATCCACAAAAACATCTGTTCACCTTATCCACAAACTGTTTATAAACTGTGGATAAGTGTATAATTTTTCTTTTTTCCTATAGTAAAAGGCTTCTTTTAGCTTTCTTCTGTGGACAGCTTTTATTTTTATACTCCATTTATACTCTTTTTCGCTATTTTTTTATTCTTTACTCCAATAATTCTTCTGTCTTTTTTCTATATTTTCTGAAAAGAATTATTCTTCTTTCCTTAGGGATGTGAACTTGCGAAAGAGGCTCTCTTGCTGTAAAATAAAAGGAACTGTCTTTTCAGAAAAAAGGGTACTTTTTTTTTTGGAAAAATAGCGAGAACCCCCTTGTCGTTGATTTTAAGGAGTCTGGGAATGGCAAAAGACTTTAACCTCATAAAAGAAAAATGGGAAGAAATCCTCCTACATACCAGAGAAATAAATGAAATGCCGGATGTAGCCTATAATGTTTGGATTGCCCCTTTAAAATTATACGATTCTATCGGGGACCAACTGATTATACTGGCTGAGAGGAAGGAATTTATCAGTATGATCCGGAAACGCTATGCCGAAACCTTAAAGATTTCCATTATGGAAGTCACCGGCATTTATACCGAGATTCTCATCACCGATGAGGAAGGTTTGAAAGAACTCTATCCTAAGAAAAATCAGGAAGAACAGTTAGGACTGGAGGAGGCCTTAAAAAATGCCAACCTGAACTCCCGCTATACCTTCGACAGCTTTGTAGTAGGTTCCTCCAACGCCTTAGCCCATGCAGCCTGTGTGGCGGCGGCGGAGATGCCCGGAGAACAGTACAACCCTCTTTATATCTACGGAGGAGCAGGCTTAGGGAAAACCCACCTGATGCAATCTGTTGCCCATTACATTTTACAACAAAACAAAAATGCCAAGATTCGCTATGTTACCTCCGAAACCTTTATTAACGAATTTGTCGACAGTATCCGTAATAAAAATAACATTTCCCCGGCGGAATTCAGAAGAAAATATAGGGAACTGGATGTTCTTCTCATAGACGATATTCAGTTTCTTATCGGTAAGGAAGGAACCCAGGAAGAATTCTTCCATACCTTCAATGCCCTCTATGATAATAGAAAACAGATTATCATCGCCTCCGATAAGCCGCCGAAGAAGATTGACAATATTGAAGAACGACTCCTCTCCCGCTTCGAGGTGGGACTCACCGTGGATATCCAGCTTCCGGATGTGGAAACCAGGATGGCGATTCTTCGGAAAAAGGAAGAACTGGAAGGCTACAACATTGACAACGAAGTCATCAAATACATTGCAGACAATATTAAGTCCAATGTCCGGGAACTGGAGGGAGCCTTAACCAAGGTGGTGGCAAAGTCCCGCCTGATTAAACAGCCCGTTACCCTAAGTCTTGCCGAGGAACTTTTAAAGGACAATATTACTCCGGCGGAGAAAAAGGAGCTTACTCCAAAATGGATTATCGAGGTGGTGGCGGAGCATCACGGCCTGAGTCTTTCCGATCTTGTTTCCAAAAGAAAGAACAAGGAAATCGTCGTTCCTCGGCAGATTGCCATGTATCTTTGCCGGGAAATGACCAGTATTCCCTTAAATACTGTGGGAGAGCTACTGGGAGGAAGAGACCATTCCACCATCATTCACGGTTGCGACAAGATATCCAAGGAATTGTCCACAAATGAACAATTACAATCCACAATAGAGGTTTTACGGAAAAAAATCTCTCCCTAATCCCCAATTCATCCTTTCCCTTTCCACAGAAAAAAAGAAGGCTTGGAGGATTGAAAAATCAAGAGATTTTGGCAATTACACATTTCCACAGACCCTAATAACACTACTAGAGAAAAAGAAAGAACAAAAACAAAATATCGCGAGGCTCAAAAGCGATATTTGTGAAGAATAAAATTTAGCGGCTTTTTAAAAAGCTTCTACAGAATAAAAAGAAAGGACTCCTATGAAATTATCTTTTCAAAAAAATGATTTGCTTTCCACCCTGCAAGTGGTAGGGAAGGCTGTTGCTTCCAAAACCACCCTGAGCATTATGGAGTGCATCCTGGTGGATGCCACTGAGGGGCAGATTCGTTTAACAGGAAACAAAAATGATTTTGGAATAGAAAGCATTTGTCCGGGAGACATACTGGAGCCGGGAAAGATTGCCTTGGAGGCAAGACTTTTCCAAGAGATTATCAAGCGTTTACCCCAGACGGAGGGAAAGAATATTCTTCTCAGTACAGAGGAAAACGGAAATTGTACCATTCAGTGTGAAAAGTCCGTCTTTAAAATCATGGGCAGAAATCCTGAGGAATTTACCTCCCTTCCTTCCGTAGAGAAGCAGGAGATTGTGGAGATTTCTCAGTTGAGTCTCAGAAACATGATTAATCAGACTATTTTTTCCACCGCTTCCGGAGAGAACAATAAGAAGATGACGGGAGAATATTTCGAAATTACAGACAATCAATTCTCCATTACCGCCCTGGACGGACATAGAATTGCCATTCGAAAGACCGAGCTTTCCGAGTCCTATGACAACTGCTCCGCCATTGTTCCCAAGGAAGTTCTGTCCGAGCTTTCCAAAATTATCAGCGGAGGGCTGGAGGATAAGGTGGAGATTTGCTTTTCCAAGCAGTATCTGCAATTTTCCTTTGAAGACACCATCGTGGTAACCCAGCTGGTGGAGGGAGAATATTTCCATGTTCGCCAGATGTTGTCCTCCGATTACGAAACCAAGATTCGCTTAAATCGTAAGCAATTTTTGGAAAATATCGACAGAGCCAGAATCCTGGCCAGAGACAATGATAAGCAGCCTTTGATTTTAAAAATTGAAGACCAGAGCCTATCTTTG
>CAUUUY010000166.1:0-4623 GCA_963548305.1 uncultured Oribacterium sp. | reverse complement strand
TTAATTGTAAGGAGATAGTGAATGAAAAAACGGATTATGACTGTATTTGGAACTAGGCCAGAGGCAATAAAAATGTGTCCATTGGTTAACGAAATGAAGCGTAGATCCGGATTGGAAGTTATAGTTTGCGTAACTGCGCAGCATAGACAAATGTTAGATCAAGTGCTTAAGACATTTGCAGTGATTCCTGACTATGATCTTAATATCATGAAAGATAGACAAAGTCTTTTTGATATTACCAATAATATTTTAAATGGAATCAAACCGATTCTAGAGCAGTCAAAACCGGATATTGTCTTGGTACATGGGGATACCACCACAACTTTTGCCACTGCTTTAGCCTGCTTTTATTTACAAATTCCTGTTGGACATGTTGAGGCTGGTTTAAGAACCTATAATATTTATAGTCCCTATCCTGAGGAATTTAATCGGCAAGCAGTTTCTATTTTATCGGAATATAATTTTGCTCCGACCCCTTTGTCAAGAGATAATTTACTTCATGAGGGCTGTAGACCGGAGAAAATTTATGTTACAGGGAATACTGTAATTGATGCAATGAAGCATACAGTTAAGGATGAGTATAAGCATCCCGAACTGGAGTGGGTTGGTCAAAGTAAATTGATTTTTATTACAGCGCATAGGAGAGAAAATCTTGGTAAGCCTATGCACCAAATGTTCCGGGCAATTAGAAGAGTTTTGGACGAACATGAAGACTGTAAAGCAATTTATCCAATTCATATGAATCCCATTGTCAGAGAAGCTGCGGAACAGGAACTCAGTGGGTGTGACAGAATTCATATCATAGAGCCAATAGAAGTAGTGGACTGTCATAATTTTGAAGCAAGAAGTTTTTTGTGTTTAACTGATTCTGGTGGAATCCAGGAAGAATGTCCCTCCTATGGTGTGCCGGTACTTGTTATGAGAGATACAACGGAACGACCGGAAGGTGTCACCTCCGGTACACTCAAGCTTGTAGGAACTGATGAAGAAACTATTTATAAGACATTTAAGCTTCTTTTAGAAAATCCAGAGGAGTACCAGAAAATGAGTAAAGCTTGTAATCCCTATGGAGATGGCCATGCCTGTGAGAGAATTGCAAATATTTTGGAAGGGAAAGGTTTTACACCATGGTTTTCTACCTAAGATGTAAATGGTAAATAACCTGTCTTCTTTTCCTCCCCTAAAAAAATTGAGATAATCGTGCAAAGTGTGAAAAGTTGAATGCACTTTTTCCACTTTGCACACTATCTCTGGGTGGAATTCAAGAGGAACACAAAAGTTGTTACGAGTAGGATGCGAACAGGGCAATGGGCTGACATTATTAAAGATTGTAAGAGGAGTGATTATTCTGGAGTGTGAGAGCCATATCCTACAATGAATTTACGGCAATACTTACTTCATCATGGCTTGTTTTATTTGATATGTTTTGATAACACAAACTGATTATATTGAGTGGGTATTATATATTTAGGAGTTAAATCTTTGAGAGTAGGTGTGAAGCGGATACAAGCTACCCCAAGTTTATCTGGTGAAGATGCAAAAAGAATTATGCTTCAGGTATCTACAAAGCCTTCAAATGAAGCAGTTAAAAGAAATGAAGCATTGCTCAAGTTAAGAAAGAATATTTTAAAGGTAAATGATAAATAACCTATCATCTTGAATTCCTCCTTGAGATAGTATGCAAAGTGGAAAAAGTTTGTAAAGTGGAAAAAGTGCCTTAACTTTTCATACTTTTCACGATTATCTCAATTTTTGTGGAGAGAAAAAAGATGACAGGTTATTTGCCATTTACTGTTTAGCAGTGTTTGGCTTCGTAACGATTACTATAAATGAATAATTAAATAAGTTTCCTTTCGTGAAAATTGTTTATATTTTTTATGATTTTGCCGAAATTGCAGGTAGTACAGAATTTCTTCAATCATCCGTACTACCTACGATTTTTACTTTGCATTTTTGCAAAATTGGTTTAAGCGATGCCATCCCTAAGAAATATGATTGGAAGACGATTGTTAGTTTCTATCCTAGGACAATGGACTCGCTTATAGAAGGAGAAGCATTATGGGATGGGATCAGGATAGTCAAGTCAAGGATGGCTTGGCAGAATTTAGAGCTTATAATATAGCTGAAAAGTATTCACAGAAGCTTGTGCGGAACCATACACAAAAATATATTGATAAAACTATTGGAGCAAGAAAGAACGGGGGACATCCCTTTTCCGTTTTTTCTCGCTCCTTTATGCTGTCTATTCCTCTGGCTCTGACCCTTCCGTTCTTTTCCCTAACGGCCCAAGCAGAGGGAAAATGGGTGCAGGCTGAGGGACAGTGGCAGTATCAGGAGGAAGGACAAAACCAGAAGGGTTGGAAGGAGATTTCCGGTAGCTGGTATTATTTTGACCCGCTTACCGGGAAAATGCAGGATGGCTGGATTCTGGCAGACGGAAAATGGTATTTTTTGAAGACGGATACCGCAAACTGGGGAAAGATGGCCCAGGGCTGGACCTGGGTGGACGGCTATTGTTATTTTCTAAAAGATAATGGAACCATGGCTACTGAGGAGAAGACTTCGGATGGATACAGCATTTCCGCAAACGGCCAGTGGGTTCAGGATGGAAAGCCGGTACATGAAGAAGGGAAGGGCGTTTCTTCCCGGCGCTCTGCGCAGGTGGAAAAGGAAATTAAGGCAGGAGTTGCAGAGGGACAGCAGATAAATGCAAATGGAGAAGCACAAAATACCGGGATTAAGGGTATTGCCGGCTCCGGTGGAAGCGGTGGTTCCGGTGGCGGAGGCGGCTTTAGCGGCGGTTCAGGTTCCGGCGGTGGCTCAAGTTTCGGTGGCAGTTCAAGCTCCGGAGGCTTCGGTTCCGGAAGCGGCTCTACTTCAAGTGCTTCCGGCTCTACTTCAAGTGCTTCCGGCTCTTCTGCAAGTTCTGTTGGCGGAGGCTTTCATTTTGGTGCCGGCAATAGTTCCGGTACGGTTGAGAGCGACTCAAGGCAAAGAGACCTTTTCGGTGATAGCAAATACGATTCTGTAAGTAATACTGAAGACAATACAGGATTTTCTCCTGAAGCGACGGAAAAAGAAAATACATTTTCCGAAGAAGAGTTGGCAAGAAGGGCTGAAAAGCAGAGAAAGCAGGCGGAAAAAGAGCTTGCCAAGCGAAAGAAGCTTTTAGAAAAAATTGAAAATGGACAAAACAACAATACAGTAGAATATGAAACGGAGGAGGGAGAAAAGCGGACTGTCCTTTTTGTAAAAGGGGTTAAAGCTCCAAAATTGGGAGAAAATGGTGATTATCGTAAGACGGAGGATCATGGCTACATTGATTACAAAGCTCCCTTTGAGGAGGGACAGGGCTATTTTGATGTGAACAAAGCCCCCTTTGGAACGAATAAAGAGATTGATCGAAATCTTTGCTTTGCGGCAGCAGCCAGCAACACCCTGCATTGGTATTTGCAGCAGAATAAAAAAGAAATCAAGGACTATATCGAAGATAACGGGGATGTTATTAGAACGATAGGCGCCAATACATATAGCTTAAGGGAAATGCTGAATCAGGATGTGGAGCAACAGGGAAGCCTGATTTATCAGTATTTTAAGGAAATGTATGGCAATAATGAGACGGGCTATTATACGGTTCCGCTTATGGATCTTTTCCTAAACGGTTATACCCCGAAGGAAGACCGAAAAACCAATATAGAGGATAAGGATTTGCAGCCGGATGCAAGGGGCGGATTTTTATATGGAATTATAGGAACTAAACCGCAAACCGGTATGCAGTTTGTAAATAGCTTGAGTGATTTGGGGAACAGTCTGCAGCATTACCTGTCCGATAACTTCGTTGTTTGCCTATCTTATACAACTTTCAGTTATAATCATGTGGTTACTCTATGGGGAGCGGAATATGATGAGAGCGGTCTTCTCCGTGCCGTGTATGTAACGGACTCTGACGACCAGGATGAAACCGGAGTGGAAACGGATGTGGCCATGAAGCGCTATGTCGTAAAGGGCAATGGAAACCTCAGCTATCTCAGTAATGCCATCAGCGAAGAGGCGAAAGGTGCGAGAATAAACAGTTTGCAGTATCTGCGCTTTGGCGGTGAGGAAGACGCGGAAGATTAAGAAGGAAATAGGAGAAATAAGATACCGCAAGTTTTGCAAGCGGTACTCATTAAGAACCAGAAGAGGAGGGGATTAGCCCTCCTCTTTTCCGTAAAAATCTTGATCCGATAATTCACGCCATGTTAAATACATTTCTTTGTAATTCTTTTTTATGAAATTTTGAATAAGGCGTATGTCTCTTTGGGAGAGGATACCGCTATGTGCTACTGTGGTATCTCCATTTTCTTTAACAAAAAATTTTGCAGATCCTGCTTCTGTAAGTCGCTTGTCACTAGCATGAACATGCATCGCTTCGATGACGCAAGAGGCTGTGTAATAGAGATAATAACCATGAATTTTGTAACTATAATACTTCGGCATAGTTCTTCTCCAAAAATTCCTTGTTTTTGTGATAATAATCCAAAACGATTTGACACTCAATTTCATCCATATTCGTTTCAATAATAGTATCATGGAAAATTACAGCAACATGGTGAAAGGACTCTAAGTGGACAACGAAGACCT
>CAUUUY010000165.1:0-4638 GCA_963548305.1 uncultured Oribacterium sp. | reverse complement strand
AGGGCTACCCCTTCCAGAAAGTCCATCACAAGAATTCCCGGCTCCCCCGACTTTTCCCGGCAGTAATAAAGTTTAGGTGTTCTTCCGGACTTTTCCAAAAGACTTAAAGCGTTGGCTTCATAAGAAATCTGTCGTTCCAACTGCATTTGTGAGCCATGATTCACCCGAAGCACGTATTTTTTTCCGGTATCAGGATGGGTAAATATAAAGTTTTCGTTATACTCTCCCCTGGCCAGAAAATGATATTCCTCCTGTACTTCCCTGCCTAATCCCAAGGCCTCCCGATAGGCAGGTTCTGTAATACGTTGTAAAAGCGCCGGTTCCTTAGCGAATGTCTCTGTATTCCTTTGCCAACTGTTCAATGTCTTCTCCTTTACGATACCTTGCCCGAAGCTGGTTCATTTTCCACATCAAAGATAGCTTATGAATAAAATTTCCCTGAAAGCGTCTGTCGCTGGTAATAATACGCTTCTTGGCCAAATAGGGAATAATTCCCCGCTTCTTTAGATTCAGGGAAAACTGATAGTCCTCCATTAAGGGAAGATTGGGAAATTCTCCCACGGAGAAGAAGCATTCCCTGTCCACAAAGATGCCCTGATCCCCAAACATGACTTTTCGATCCAGCACCCTGTGATTACTGATAAAGCTGCAAATGCCCATTAAGAGGGAGGGATTTTTAAAACGAATACCAAGACAACCTGCCAAAGAATGCTTGATTCCCTCCCGGATTTCTTTGACAAAGCCCTTGGGAAGGATGGAGTCACAGTGCAGGAAGAAAAGAATATCTCCGAAGCTTTCCTCCGCTCCAAGATTCATCTGTATTGCCCTACCCTTTTTACTTGGAATTACCCGATACTCTCCGGAAAAATGATTTTCTCCTCCGTCCACGAACAATATCTCCAATTCCTTTTTATAAGGGCAAAGCTGCTTTTCCATCCTCCTAACCAGTCTTCCCTCCTTGTAGCAGGGGATAATGACGGAGATTTTCGCATTTTCCACCAAAGCTTCTCCAAAGGAGGATTTACGAAGAGTCTTATCATAAGGAAGCATGCTTCTGTATGCATTCAGGTCTTTTCCCTCATCCACATCCCTCTTCTTTTCCAAAAGGCTAAGGGGGATTTTGGACTTTTCTAAGATTTTCCTGGTATAGGAAAAAGGACTTTCTTTTTGGATAAGTCTTTTCGCTCTATCCTTAGGCATAGACCGGCTGTTACGAAGGGAAGAAGCTGACAGTATAGTTCTATTTTCCTGCACCGCCTGATAAGAAAAACAGGCATGAAGCAGCTCCGGCTCTATTCTTCTTTGTAAGCCAATGCCGTAATAGCCTTCGTCAAGACTTCCTCCTAAGACCTGCCTTCCCTTTCTTCCCAGAGCGAATACTCGATGAAAATGCGATTCCTCCATAAAGGGAATGTCCGCTCCCACCAGATAAGAAAACTGACTGCCCTTGGAAAAACTGTAGCGAAAGGCATTTTCCATCTTATCAAAAATATCCCTTCCCTCCTGTCTTTGAAAGCTTACCTTGGGAAAAAGCGTTTTCAGACAATTTAAGGCTGTTTCCCACTGCTCCTTTGCAATGCCCTTGGGCAGATCATAAAACACTAGAAGGGAAACCCTTTTTTCCTTTCTTTCCAGCTTCTTCCACAGTGCGGAAAAGTCCTTAAGAATTGCCCAATGGATTTGCAGAGCTCCTTCCTCTCCGATATGCGGAACAAGCCTTGTCTTCGTTTTTCCTAAGATGGGAAGTCTGGTAAAGAGAATAATGCTTTGACTTGATTTTCCGCTTTGGCTTAATTTTCCACTTTGGCTAAGAATCCGACTTAGCCTCTTAGGCTTATTATTTCCCTTGGCAGCTTCCATTTCCCCTCCTCTTAATAAAACTTATGCTTAAAACGATTCCAGAAGGAATGGCTGTAGTCCGCCTTTTCTCCTGTCTCCAAAATCAAAGGCAGGAAATGCTCCGCCTCCTGATTTCCTTCCTTGCTAAACTGTCCGATACAGGTGGAGCAATAGCTGATTAAAGGCTTATCCCCTCCCTGGGTACTTTTTGCCATTTCCTTGGAAAGCTCAGCCTCCTGCACGAAGGCACAGCCTCCCATGCCGCAGCATTGCAGGTTCTTCTTTTCGGAAATCTCTCCGGAGATAAAGTGAGACAGCCCCTCCATCCAAACTTTGTCCTCCCGATCCGGACAGGGATAGAAGCAGCTATACGCTCCCTCCACCTTCTTTCCCACCCCCAGCTCCTTCAGCTTCTCGTAAACCGTGGTGATTTTTACATTCAATTTATTGCCGAAATGATAATAGCAGTTGGGGCAGGCCAGCACAATCTCCTCAATGCCGAATTCCTGAAAGCGTTGATTCAGTCTCCGGATAATGGCATTGGCCTCCGCTTCCAAACCCAGCTCCAGCACCGGCTTTCCGCAACAATCATAGAAGGGGGGAATCCCTGCCTTTGCAAAGAGAGAAAGAAGCTTCTCCAAGGTCTTTGGATAATAGGCAGGAAAATTACAGCCCGGAAAAAATACGGTCTTTGCCCCTTTTGCCTTCCTATGGTTTTTAAAGAGATAATTTTTCTTCTCCAGCAAAATCCCGCTGTAGCCCCTTTGCTTTAAGCCATATTTTCCTGCCTTTACCTGCTCCTTTCGGAAATCCAGGATAATCTCCCTTCCGTCAATACCCTTGGGGCAGACTCTGGTACATTCTCCGCAAAGATAACAATGATATGCCAGCTCCTTTAGCTTTTCCGTATCGCCGATACAAATATCATACTTTGTTAAAAACTTACATTTTCTTTTGCAGGCATTACAGTGAATACACTCCTCCACCCGCTTGTGAATCTCCCGTTTTTTCTTTTCTGCCATATACTCCCCTGAACTTTACTCTACTTACATTATTCTCAAACTTAGTTTCTCATTTACTCTTAAACAGTATTTTCCATCATTGTCAAAGCTTCCGAGAACGCTTGGGAAAGTCCTGAATTTCCTAAGTTTTCTCTTTCATCTCCATGGCCTTTTCTCTTTTTTTGAAAAAATACAACATTCCCATCAAAAGACAGAACAATACTCCTGCAGTCATAAAATAAATCCATGGATTTTTCTTCTCCTGTAGTCCGGCGAAGGCAATAGTGTACATGGCTGTTCCCGGAATCATAAAGAGAAAGCTGCACACAAAGTAGAGGGAAAATGAAATGTCCGTAATTCCGTAGGCATAGTTTTGCAAATTAAAGGGAAAAACCGGAATGGTTCTTGTGATAAATAAAAGCAGGAGAAGATTCTTCTTTTCCTTTCCCATAAAATACTTGGCAATATAGGGATTTTGTTCCAGTTTCGGTTTAATGCTGTCCTGCAAAAAATACCTTCCCATAAGAAAGGAGATTCCTGCGGAAATGCTGGCTGCCAGGGTGCAAAGTACAGTTCCCCAGAAAGCATGAAAAACCATACCTGCCAGAAGGGCATAGCTGATACCGGGAAGAGCCAAAAATGCGCCCGCTAAGGCACAGAGCAAAACATAAATTAAGGCCGCAAGGAGGAAGTTCTCCTCCACCAAGCTTTGTAAATATCGAAGCAGCTCTCCCTGAAAAATATCCTTTACCGGCACCTTCCAAAGAAGGACAAAAAGGAGAATAAGAAAAATCAAAAAGGCCGCTAATTTTTTCTTAGCCATAGTGTCCTCCCCAGAAATGTTCCATAGCATAAAACGACCATAGCATTTTGTAAAAGTATAAGCAATATACTTAGCTCATATTCCCGCATTTTCAAAGTCATGGCGATAAAGAAATAGGCATAGGAAAAGAGGAAGGAGCCAAGGCCATAGAGCCATAAGAGCTTGTGGGAAAGCTTAGGGGAAAGCTTGGGAAAGCCTTCCATTTTTCCCTTTCCGCCAAATGTTTTCTTTGTAAATATGAGGAATAAAAGGCTTAGAACAATCATTCCCAACAGCACCTTCCATTGGTGCAAGAAAAGGGGACCGATTTGAGGTCCCCTCCATTTGCTTCGTAAATATACCATGTGCCTGGCCATGCCCATCTTATGCTCTGTAAAGTAATGGATAATATACAGCCCCACAAGGGATAAGATACTGATGAGGCCGGATAAAACCGTAATTCCCTGAAGCAATATTTTTTTCATTATTTCTTTGCCTTATCTGTGCTTAAGTCTTTTACCAAAACTTCCTTATAGTCGCTGCTTCCCGGCTCGCCCAGCTGAACCTTGTTCTCGCCGTCCATCTGCCATACATACCAACCGCCGTCATAGAGGTAAGCATTCTTATAACCATTTTCATGGGCAATCAGGAAAGGAACGGATGCTCTCCAACCAGTTCCGCAGTAGAAGGCTACGTCATTTTTCTCTAAAGAAACACCGCTTTCTCCTAAATAGGACTCCAGCTTCTCCAAGGAAACAATGCTGCCGTCCGGATTGTTGTAGGAACCGTCATCCGTATCATGTCCCCAAACTGCGCCTAAGGGCTCTCCTGCACGGTCAATATAGGAATAGCCGGAGGTCTTTCCTAAGAACTCATCCTTGGAACGGATACTTACCAGCTTGAACTTGGGATCATCCTTCTGCTTTTCCTTTACTTCATCGATGCTTAAAATATATTCCGGATGAGCGGGAATCGTTACCCCGAAGTCCTTATCGG
>CAUUUY010000164.1:0-4700 GCA_963548305.1 uncultured Oribacterium sp. | reverse complement strand
AGCTATTAAGAATGTCAAGAATTCTCGTCTTTTTGATACTTTGCACCATTTCCAAAGGGGAAAGTTCCCTCTCCTACCCCTTTCAGAAAATGATACTTGGCAATACCTAAATCCACCATGTCCATATCGTAGTTATCCGGCACGGAAGCTCGAAGTTCCCCATGCTCATAAAAGAACTTCGGCTTTTGCTTATTTAAAGCACTGGGCGCTAAGGCCACCGCCTCCATCCCCTCCTGAATCCAATGAGGGTAGGAATCCTGTCCGGAAATGCGTTCATGCCAAGGCTTTTTCTTCATAGGGAATAAACTGCCAATCAGCTTTCTACCGATTCCCTCTTCTCCACTGTGTCCAAGCGCAATTACCGCCTGAATATGCTCATCCTCCGGATAGCAGAAGCTTTCCCGGTCAAAGGTTCCTCCAACCCAGCAGCTCCCTATTCCCAGCTCTTCCACAAACAGTACCAGCTCTTCCCCATAGAAACCGATTTTCTCCCGAAAATGGGCAAGTCCCGCATTTCCCTTTAAGAGAATTAAACTACGAACATTTTTGAAAAGTCCGTAGCTTTTCCGAAAATCCTGAAATGCTCTACTGCCGTCTTCTTCAAACTCTATCGTAAGTCCTGTTTCCAGATTGATTGCAGAAATTTTATTTTGAATCGCCTCCATTTCCTCCTCGGACAGAGGGGCAGGAGTGAAAATACGATGTGATTTACGATGTAGGATTGCGTCTGTCATGCTTTTCTTCTAATTAGCCTTTCTTTTTAGAATTTATTCCTTTCGTTTCCTTCAGCATTTATAGCTATTACGAAATATCTTACCAAGCTTTTGTTACCAAGCTTTACGCCGACTTCTTCTCTATTTTCAGTAGAAGAAAACACCCTTCCTAGTATAGAAAGTTTTTTGCAAAAAGCAAGGGAGAGGATGTCACTTCCTCTCCCTCTCCTATTCTGCCTTTAACAATGCGCTTACCAGTGCCGGAATCGCCGCAAAATCCTCTTCCTTTGCCGTCCATTCCGCCCGAATATTTTCAGGAATGACATTATAGCCTGCTCCCTTTAAGGACTCCTGTAAAACCTTCACGGACTCTCCGCTCCAGCCATAACAGCCGAAGGCTGCTGCCTTTTTCTTTTTAAACTTCAGCTGCTTTAAAAACTCCAGCCAGCCTGCCACAGGAGAAAGAATAGAATTTGCCACCGTTGGAGAACCCACTGCGAGGGCTTTCGACTTAAAGACCTCAGTCATTACTTCATTTTTATCCGACTTGGAAATATTAAAAACCTTTACTACCGTATCCGGACTTTGCCGATGAATCTCCTCCGCAATGCTGTAGGCAATCTTTGTCGTACCCTCCCACATGGTATCAAAGGCAATCGTCACCTGATCTTCCTGATAATCCTGAGCCCATTCCGCATATTTCTCCACAATCTGCATAGGGTTCTCTCGCCAGATAGCACCATGAGAAGGGGCAATCATCTCTATCGGAAGATTTAAAGCCGTAATCTCCTCCAGCTTTTTCCGTAAAATCGGAGCAAAGGGGGCCACAATATTAGCATAGTACTTCATAGCTTCCTTCATGAGAACGCATTGATTTGCCTTATCGTTAAAAAGCTCCTCCACCGCATAATGCTGTCCGAAGGCATCCATGGAGAATAGAATATTGTCCCCGGTTAAGAACGTTGCCATGGAATCCGGCCAGTGGAGCATCCGCATTTCCAGGAAAATAAGCTTCTTTCCGTTTCCAATATCCAAGGAATCCCCGGTCTTAACTACGTGGAAATTCCAGCCCCTCTTGCCATACTGCCCCTCAATGCTTTTCACCGCATTTGCCGTGCAATAAATCGGCACATCCGGAATCTCCTCCAAAATGGTGGTAAGAGAGCCGGAATGGTCGCACTCCCCATGATTTGCCACGATGAAATCAATCTTTTTTAAATCAATTTCTTTTTTCAGATTCTCCACAAAGTCAAAACGATGGGGTGTCCAAACCGTATCCATCAAAACCGTCTTTTCTTCCTCGATGAGAAAGGCATTTTGGCTGGAACCGTTGATGATGGAATAATCATCCCCATGAAAATGCTGTAATTCCCAGTCGATATAGCCTATCCAACTGACATTTCCCTTTACCGCTTTTCTCATTTTATTCTCCCAAAGAATTTTCTTATGTACTCTAAATGTTCTCTTATGCCAAACTAATCAACAAAGCCATTTTGAAATTTCCCTTGGCTGTTACTGCATGTCGACCTGCCTTGGCAAAATGGAACTCTTCTCCGGCATGAATCACATGGTCAACGCCCTCATATTGAATTACTGCCTCTCCTTCCAGAGCAAATACCATCGCCTCTCCCGGAGCTGCGTGCTCAGAAAGACCGGTGCCCTCGGCAAAGGACATCAGCACAAACTTCATTTTCTCATTGTGCATTAAGTCCATGTTTACAATCTTGCCCTCCTGGTATGGAAGTAAGTCTGCCAAACGAAAAACCTCACCTGCTTTTACCGCTTCATTCATAAAATCTTCCCTCCTTATGGAAATATCTGTGTATACTGCACCTTTTTCACTACGGATCCCCACCGGTTTCTCCACCGGGGTGAGAATGGTTTGCCCCTTGGAAAGGAACTTCCCCTCTCCTTCTCCGTAAACTTCTATCTCCCCCTCCGCTACGAAAAGCAGCTTATGATAGGGGTAAAGCTCTGCACTGATATCCGTTCTCTCCGCCATGGAAAAATAAATGACGGCGTTTTCTCCCGGATGAATCTGCTTGGATACGGTACAGCCCCGTACCGGCGGATTCTCTCTTGCTATGGAAAACACTTCTCCGACTTTTTCTTTCATAAGCCTCCTTTCTTTGCCGAAGGACTTTGATTTTGAAAATGCTTTAAGCTTTAAAAACATTGCTCTTAAAGTCTCTTTAAGCTCTAAAAAATTCGCCCTTTAAACAATTTAAACTTTAGCTTTATAAGAGGCTTGCATCTTTAAATCCTTCTTACAAAGTCTATTGTATACAATATATGTGATTCATTTGTTGCAAATGCAACAAATGAATCTAACAAAAGAAAAAAAGAATTTTTACCGATATATCTCATACAGATGCTTTCTACAATTAGATACATTATTTATCGCCATAATGAGAACCACATTCTGCAATTTCCAGCATATCTCCCACAATACGAAAAACAATCCGATTCTTTTCATCGATTCTTGCACTCCAAAAACCGGACAAATTACCTGATAATTTTTCCGGTTTTCCAATACAATTATATCCATTTCTATCTATGTCTTTCAAAATTTTATTTATTCTTCTTAGTGTTTTCTTATCTTGTCCCTGCCAGTATAAATATTCCTCCCACGCTTCATCATGCCATATTTTTCTCATTATTCGGCCTCAATAAGCTCATGCTCATGTATCTTATATCCGGCCTTCATCTCCGCAACTCGTCTTTCCAAAGTAGCTAAATGTTCACTGCTATAAAACGTGTCTCTCTCTGTTGTAATTTCAAATGGAATTCTTCTTTCACGAACTACCGTTTTAGCAAAAATGCAAAATGCTGTAGTCATATTCATCCCCACATCAGAACAAAACTCATCAAACTGTTTCTTTAAATCTTCATCCATACGAACACTAATACTCGTCTGTGCCATAAGAAAGCCTCCTTATCTGTATTGAATTTTAGAATCATCTTCTATATAGTATATATACATTGTATTATATTTTCAATGCAATGTATATATAATTATTGTTAATTTGGTAATTTGCATTATAAAGTAAATCACCATACTAATCTTTAAAAATTGATTCACTAATCAAGATAATTTATTCACTATTCTTTTAAGGAAATACTAACTCTTTATCAACTAACTCTGCTTCCATTTCCAAAGAGCCGTTCCGAAAATGAGGGCATATCCCACAAAACTATAAACGTCCGGAATTTCCCCAAAGACCACAAAGCCCAATAAAGCTGCAAAGAGCACCTGGGAATAGTCAAAAACAGAAATCTCCTTGGCAGGGGCATAGGCATAAGCCTTGGTCACAAAGATCTGTCCTACCGCCGCACTGCATCCTGCCAAAATTAAAAAGATAGTCTGCTGTGCAGTCATCGGCTTGTATTGCAAAAGAAAAAAGGGAAGCAATATCAAAACGGAAAACATCGAAAAAGAAAAGACCACTACCGGTCCTTTCACTCCGCCCAAGCCCACCTTTCGCACATAGGTATAGGCTGTTCCCGCCGAAAATCCCCCTAAAAGTGCCACCAGCGCAGGAAGTCCCACTATCCCCTGCCCGGGCTTCACCACAAAGGCTGCTCCCAGCAAAGCTAAGAGCACGGATACAATAGCCATCTTGTTGGGCTTTTCTCCTAAAATAAAAATAGACATCACTATGGCAAAGAAAGGCGCCATTTTCTGTAAAATACTGGCATCCCCCAGCTTCAGATACGTAATGGCCCAGAAATTACAAAGAATCCCCAAGGTTCCAAAACAGCAACGAAGCAACAAAGGAATTCTAAGCTCCTTGGGTACAGAATAACGTATTCCCTGTTGCCGCATCATCACAAAGGCAATCAAAGCTGCCACACAATTTCGAAA
The DNA here is from genome assembly GCA_963548305.1 of uncultured Oribacterium sp. Classification (GTDB taxonomy): domain Bacteria; phylum Bacillota; class Clostridia; order Lachnospirales; family Lachnospiraceae; genus Oribacterium. Next base: position 122 of record CAUUUY010000164.1, on the reverse strand, counting down.
CATTGCCTTCTGCATGGTAGGTACATCTCCGGAAAGCTTCACAAAAAAAGCCATTCCTGCAAAGCCTGCTGCTGAAAGGATTATGGAAATGATTCCCTTTATTTTACGGTCTTTTTCTACTC
>CAUUUY010000163.1:0-4726 GCA_963548305.1 uncultured Oribacterium sp. | reverse complement strand
GAGAGAGACTGCACTTCGGAATTAAGGCCATTGACGGCTTAAACACCGTAGGTAAGGGACAGCGTATCGGCATCTTCGCCGGGTCCGGAGTGGGTAAGTCCACCCTGATGGGAATGATTGCCAGAAATGTTAAAACCGACATTAACGTTATCGCCCTTGTGGGAGAGCGTGGACGAGAAATTTTGGAATTCGTGGAAAAGGATATGGGAGAAGAGGGAATGAAGCGTACCGTACTGGTGGTGGCTACCTCCGACCAGCCTGCCATGCTTCGTTTAAAAGCCCCCCTTGTGGCCACAACCATTGCGGAATATTTCCGGGACAGGGGCATGGATGTGCTTTTAATGATGGACTCCTTAACCCGTTTTGCCATGGCCCAAAGAGAAATCGGTCTGGCTACCGGAGAGCCTCCTATTGCCAGAGGCTATACTCCCTCGATTTATGCAGAGTTCCCCCGTTTACTGGAGCGGGCGGGTGCCTTTAAGAAGGGTTCCATCACCGGCGTATATACCGTGCTGGTGGAAGGAGACGACACCAACGAGCCTATTGCGGATACGGTCCGCGGTATTTTGGACGGACATATTGTGCTGTCCCGTGCTCTGGCTGCGGAAAACCATTATCCCGCTATCGACATCGGTATGAGTATCTCCCGATTGATGGCGGAGCTGGTATCTCAGGAGCACAAAAAATATGCCAGCAGAATGAGAAATACTCTGGGACTTTACCAAAAAAATGCGGATCTTATAGCCATCGGTGCTTATAAAAAGGGCACGGATCCCAAGCTGGATGAAGCGGTAGACAAGTACCCGGCCATCAATGATTTCTTGATGCAGGGAACGGGAGAGGCATTTTCTTACGAAGATACGGTTATGCAAATGAAGGAAATTACCGATATTGGATAAGGCAATTAAATTTTAAGATGCAGAAAGGCGGGAACCAAATTGAAAAAATTCAAGTACAGTTTGGAAACAGTCTATCAATTTAAGCTTCAAGTCTTAGACAAGGTGAAGGAAGAGTATGCCATTAAACAGCAGGAAGTTTTGAATCAGCAAAGTTTGATTAATCGCCTTCAGGAAGAGTTGTTTCACTACGAAGAGGAATTTGAGCGGGTGAAGCAGGAAGGCGCTTCCATTGAAACCATTATGATGTATGTCAATGGCATCGAGCGAATGGAAAAACGTATAGGGAAAGAGAAAGATGAGCTTATCCGACGTACCGTTATTGCCGAAGAAAAGAAGAGAGAGGTGATTAAGGCCAACGTAGACACCAATGCCTTCGAGAAACTTAAGGAGAAAAAGCTTGAGGAGTATCGTATTCAAGGACAAAAGGCAGAGGAACAGTTTATCGAGGAATTCGTCTCTCACGCAATGAAGGCATAGGTACAGGAGAGTATATGGCAGAGATGACAATTCAAAAAAGTCAAGCCTTTCCCGTTGGAAAAGACTTAAACAAGGGGAAGTCTTCAGAGGACAGCAATAAAGCTTCCCTTGACTTTAATGCGTTTCTTCGCTCCTCCAAAGAGGATACGGTGAAGAATGAGGGAGACAGAAAAAGCAAATCCCAAGAAAACAGTGAGAAAAAAACAGAACAGAACAGTATAGAAAAAGACCCTAAGGAAGCAAAGCTTCAAAAGGAAGAGAAGAAGACAGAAAAGAAAGAGACAAAGACCGAGGAGAAGGACAGCTTACAGGGAGAAAAGGCGGCAAGCCTGGTTTCCGAAAAGCAGCTTCTTTTCCAAAAAGATCAGTTGATGGCAGACATCAAGATTGCGGTCGAGGAAGGTGCTGTTGAAGCGGTTTCCGACCTTACGGCAGTAGCTGGACCGGTATCCATTCCGCTTACAGAAGAAAGCGCGCTTGTTACCGTTCTTCCTGAAGGAAAGGAAGAAACTCCGGTCTTAGCGGAAAATGCGACAAAAAAGGATTTTTCCGAGTTTATAAAGGAAGATTCCGAGGACGCAACAAAAACTAAGACTGTAGAGCTCAAAGAGGGAGCTTCCGTAGTAGAGGACAAGTCCCTTGTGGAAGCGCCTAAGGAGGAAAATGTTATTCCTTCTCAGCGTTTGGAAGAGAAGCTTTCTCAAAGAGTGGAAGAAAAGAAGTCCGGAAAAGAAGAAAAGCTTGGCTCTGTTTTGGAGCATACCGGACAACATCTTTCCCTACAGGGAAGTCAGGAAAAGCTTTCAGAGCTGGTTAATGCACCGGTTCGGGAAGAAGCCGTGTTACATAGCTCTGAAGCGAAGCTTCCTGAGGATGTGGCGGAGTTCTTATCCAATAAGACGGAACTTCAGCATGGCGAAATCAAGATTGAGTTAGAACCCAGAAATCTTGGACAAATTACCGTAAAAGTCAACTATAGCGGCGGCAAGGCAAACATTGTCATTACCGCGGAAAATCCCAAGACCTTGCATCTTTTACAGACCGGTGCCGAGGATATGGGAAGAATCCTGGAGCAAAAAACAGGAGAACTCACCAAGATTGTGGTACAGGAGGAGCAGCATGCTCCGAGTTTCCATCAGCAGGGACAATCCAATTCCGAAAACAAAGAGGAAGCGGAGCGTCGTCAGAGGGAACAACAGGAACGCGCACAGCAGGACAATGCAGAAGGCTTCCTGCAAAGAATGCGTCTAGGACTAGCCCAATAAGGAGAAGATATGGCAGAAATTCAAGGTGTTTCTTCCGCAACCAGTCCCTATGAAAAGGCGACTTACAGCGCGAAGTCAAATGATAAAAATACATTATCCATCGAGAGCTACTTTAAGCTTTTGTCCGCCCAGCTTGCAAACCAGGACATGACCAGTCCTATGGACAACAGCGAGATGATGGCGCAGATGACACAGATGGCCATGGTACAAAGCTTAGGAACCATGACCACCAATATGAAGCAGGAAATGGCTTTGACCAAAACCAGCTATTTGGCAGGTTTAATCGGTAAAGACGTTTCCGCAAAGGTTCCGGAGGCGGAGCAAAAAGCAAACCCCAATGCGCCGAAGGAAAAATCCGGCGTAATTGCTTCCGTAAACCTTACAGGAGATGAACCCAGCTTCCGTTTAGAGGGAGATGTGACAGACTATCCTTTGGAGAGTCTTTTAATGGTGCGTCAGGCAGGAACTGCAGCGGCTACTACCACCGGTTCGGCTGTAACAGCACCCGGCTCAAGTACAGGTACAACAGCAGCCGGTGTAAGCACAACAGCAGCCGGCGCAACAAGCTCCACAAGCGGCACAGCCGGCACTTCTGCAACAACGGCAGGAAGCCATGGGGCAACAGCGAGCCCCGCATCCGCTACAGCAGGCAGTGCTACAGCGGCACCTGCTACCGGCACAAGTGCAGCAGCAACAACAGGCGCTGCATCTACAACAGCAGCAGGCAGTACTTCTGCACCCGCAACAACAGGAACAGCAGCAACAACAGGAACAGCAGCTGGCGCCAATCCGGGAGGAAGCTCCGTTCCCCCTGCTGTAGCGGCATCAAGCAGCGCAAGCTCCTCAGAGTTTGGTCCCCATGTGGCCATCCTTGAAAGAGAAGCGGCAGCTCACTCTGCAAGCAATTAAAATTAAAATTTAATTTTTATTTCTTTTATAGATTTGAGAAACTTAGCCGATAATAAGGAGTAAGTTTCAAATGCGCAAAAAGCGCCATTCATTATTTCAAACTCACTAGTTGAGGAAAGGACAAGAATATATGTTAAGAGCAATGGATTCTGCAGTAGCAGGTTTGAGAGCACATCAGAACAAGTTAGACGTTATCGGTAACAACATCGCCAATGTTAACACTTTCGGATTTAAGTCTCAGGGATATAGCTTTAAGGATACAATGTATCAGACATCCAGTACTTCTTCAGGAGGAAAGCAGGAAGCCAGCGGTAATGCTACCATCGGTGGTGCAAACCCCGCTCAGTACGGATACGGTTCCTTAACCGGATCAATTGCCACTGACTTTACATCCAGTACACCATCCTATGTAGGAGGTTTCAATGCTTCCATCAACGGATCCGGATTCTTTGTAACCAGCGCATCCAATAAGGAAGTTACCCTGGATCCTGCAAATACAAAGACAACAACCGCAGAGATGAAGAAGAACAACTTCGCCTATACCCGTGTTGGTCAGTTCTCTGTAGATGCAAACGGATATATCGTAGATGCAAACCACAACTTCGTATACGGTTTCCAGCCTGACTCTTTGACAGAGCCTACCAAGTACGGAGACGGCGGAAAGAAGCTGGTTGCTCTTCGTGCACCGGCAGCGGACAATACCGGAGCGGTAGCCTTAACCGGTAGCCCTGTATTCACAGGATTTGCCGCACAGCTGAAGTCCGTAGAAATCGGAGCAGACGGAATTGTTAAGGGAATTATTGATAACAAGACTCCGGGAACCGGTGGAGCACCTGCACAGGTTACATCCACATCCATCGTTTTAGGAAAGGTGGCAGTTGCTTCCTTCCAGAACCAGGAAGGTTTGACCAAGGCAGGAAACAACACCTTTAATGCAGGAGTAGGAGATAACACAGGATACATTTCCGCAACCATGCCCGGTGAGGGTTCCACCCCTACCCTGATGGCAGGATATTTGGAAGCATCCAACGTTGACTTGGCAAAGGAATTCTCTGACATGATTACCACGCAGAGAGGTTTCCAGGCTAACTCCAAAATCATTACCGTATCTGATGAAGTTCTTCAGGAACTGGTAAATATGAAGAGATAAAACATAAGCTAAGGCTTTCCTGAGTT
>CAUUUY010000162.1:0-4749 GCA_963548305.1 uncultured Oribacterium sp. | reverse complement strand
TAAATCCCCAAAGACTGTGCTACTGCTGCCGGCATATACTCGGAGCCCCAGTTATAGAACATGGATGCGGATATATCCACTATGGCCAGGGCATTTTCTGCCCCTGTATAGTCCGGAAGAGCCTTCCAGGTGACGTCCAGTGAACGGCGTTCTTCTTCCGTGATTTCCTCTTTCGCCATTTCTTTATGAATAATGGATGCTGCGACATCATAGGGCGTCAAGGTTCCTGTATTCATTACAGAAGGATTCTTTTCCGCCTTTTCTAAAAAAGCGGAGTATCTCTCCCTGTCATTTCTGAGAAAGGCCAATCTGTACTTATATAAGGCTTTAGAAGGTTGCTTCTCATAAGAAAAGGAGTAATCCTTCTCCCGAAGATAATTCTCCATCAACTTTATTTCCGCCCGCAGAGAAACAAGGACTTTACGATACTCTGCATCGCTAAATCCCATTGCTTTTGCCAGCTTCTTTGCCATTTTTACCGTATCTTTATTGTTGGTATTTACGGAAGGAAGCCATTTGGCCAATAAAGAGACAGTATCTCCGATTTTCAGGGCAGCAAGATCCTTATCCAACTGCTCTTTTATGAAGCTAAGCATATCCTTTTCGCAAGGTCCGTCCAGAAGAGAAAGCAGGTCATCGAATCTTCCGTACTCGGGAACATTTGTAATATTCTTTCGAACGGAGTCCGCCTCATGAAGAGAAAGCCACTTGAATATAGACCGGAACGCTCTTCGCTCCCCAAGTCCTCCTCGGATATCCCTTGCGAAGAAAAGAATCTTCATCGCCATATTTCTGTCTTCCGTATAGGCCTTGATAAATCGGGAAATGATTTCATTGTCCTCAGCATTTCGCAGAGCCCCAATGGTAGCAAAAAGATCCAGACAATAAGAGTTTGTGCTCCTGTTGGTAAGAGCACCGTTTTCCGTACATGTCCTATTCTCTTCTTTTCTTAATTCTTCTAAAAACATCGCTCCTACCTCCTTCTAAAAAGAAACAGCCACAAGATACTTTATTTACAAGGTAAGGGACATTTGCCCCTTAAAGTAGGGGGAGTTGCACCCCCCGGAAGCGCCGGGACTAAACCTAGCGCCGGCTAACTCAGCCAGATATCACATATTTTTTGCTGTTAGTATCTTTCCGACTGTTTTACTTTACCTAGGGGATACCCCTAAGCTATACAAGACACACCGGATTCAACATCCGCATTTGATCTAATTCCAAACATAATTGCTTGCTGTATGTGTCTTTCGTGCCTTTATGATATACCGATTTTCAGGAGATAAAAAGCTGAGGAATATAAATATTTTTCAACCCCTAATTTATTGAATAAATACTGTATTTTCGTTATTATTATGATATTTAACAAGTCCATTATGGGGAAGTTGAATAGGGAATTTTTCTTTTATGAAGGAGGGAATCATGACGGAGAAGTACAAAATTTACATTCCGGAAGAGATGCGATTACGCCTTTTGAATGATGCGGAGCTCTTTGATTTTTATAAGAAGGATGGCTCTATAAATCTGAATGGCTTTTTGAAGGAGCTTTTACTCCAATATTTTGATGAATATCGCGAAACAAAGGAACGGCTCCTCGATACTATTTTGTCCGACCTTAGTGCATTTTCCTCGATTTCCCGGGAAGACGCCGATGCCATCGCGGATAAAATCATGAATACGTACCTTCGAAGACCGGAACGGGATATTCTGCGCTTTACGCAGGATACCCTTGCGAGGCAAACTGCCGCAGGCTCCGGGAGAAATACTCGTTCTACATTAAAAAGTGAGCGAAACGCCGCCATCACCTTAACGGTCAGCGGTCGCTCCTTAAATATTATGCGTTCCATTGAAAGTAATATGCTCACCCGGGTTTCTCTCTCCCGGTATCTTAATGACTTTTTCAGCTCCTATCTTTCTATTTCCAGAAAAGACCGGGAGAAAATCCTCTTTCAAGATACCTTTTTAGAGTTAAATGCCGCTATGCAGAAGAACAGTATTATCAGCTTTTCTTCCACATCCGCTCCCGAACTGCACTTCACGGTTTGCCCCTATTTTATTGCCGCATCCAAAGAAGAACAATGCAATTACCTTCTTTGCACGGACCACACCAACGGAATTCCCCGAAGCTTCCGTATCTCCAGAATTCATGCTCTTTTTACTTCTTCCGATAAATTTCTTCCGGACGAAAAGAGAAAACTGGAGCTACAGGAAATTGCCGGAAGAAGCCCCCAATCTGCATCCAAAAGTGTAGAAGCTAAAGTTCTCTTCACTGATAAGGGTATGCAGAAATTTCATCTTGTCACCAAAAACAGACCGGATGTCTTGAAAAAAGAGGGAAATACGCTGTATTTCCACTGGCCAAGACTACAGCTGGAGGCTTATTTTCGGCGTTTCGGAAAAGAGGCAGTGATTCTTGAGCCGGACGAATGTCGGGAATCTATGCGGTTTTTTTACAAAAAAGCATGGGAGGCGTATAGGAAGAAGGAGAAGTCGGTATAAAAACACAACTCACTTTATTGCCTTCCGAATTCGTTACGGGGTAATTTGATTCCGCAGATACGTTTTTATTCTGCTTTATTCTGTCGCTTCTATCTTACAAAGCCCGATTTCTTTCAGTCCTCTATCATACAGGGCAGTGAGGCATAGCTCTCCGCAAATATTGTGTAATCTATGCTTCGTCATCCCCCTTGGCATGACAATATCCAGATATTCTCTTTTACTAAGGGAAAATAGCTTCTGCTTTCCCTTCCAATCGTCATTGTTAAAAAGCGGTGTGAGAATTAGATAATCCGAATGGGTAAAAGTTCCGTTCACCCCGGACTTTTTTCCTCCCGCTTTTAATTGCTCCGACTCCAAGAGCTTTTCCTTTACCTTGCCCTCAGGGGAGATTTTTGCCAGAGCATAATAGTCCATTCCCCATTTATTCACCGAGCCTGTACTTTCTCCCGAAGTAAAGGCGTAAAGTTCCTCATTTGCCATTTTTAAACTGTCGATTTTCGGAGCATCCTTCGTCCTGGCATCATGGTGCGTAAAGGCATTTTTCTCCATTTCCGAAAAGCATTTCCACTTGGCTTCTTTTCTTACAGGATCAAAGTCTAAAAGGGCAAAACAGCGGGACAGACCGTAATACACTTCCTTTTCAAAGCAGACGGGAATCAGGCCGCCGTCTGAAATAGTCTGAAAATACCGCTGTCTTGCATTGTCCGGCAGTGTTTTGCTAAAGGGCAAAAATCCATTCTTAATCGGGATGATTTCCGGCGAAGAAAAATCTCCGGTAAAATAGGCAATTTCTTTCTTTGCCTTGATTACCCCGAAGCCGTTTCCAAATGAAAAAAGTACCGGATCATTTTCCCGGTCAAGAAAGTCTTCCCCAAGCTCTATTTCTTGTATGTCGGTTTCGGACAGGACAAGAATAGTGTAGGCTCCGGGGGCTTCTTCTCTTCTCGTTAAGAGGAGAGCTCTTGCGCCTTGCTCCGGACACGCAGGAGAAAGAAAGCCTGTGCTGTACACATAGGTATATGCATTTTCCAACTGGTATTTTTGTATAAGTCTTAGTTTTAAAGCTGCCATGCTATTATTCCTCACAATTTTCGTTATCTGCCTCTGTGTTGTGCTCTTTTCGGATTCTGTTTTCTTTTGTAGTAGTTAAAGATTTATTGCATTTTCATCCAAAAGAAAATTCTCCAATCCAATGTATAAAATACCTGCATCATCATGCCGGGGGATAATATTATCTTTTACAACTACAATTTTCTTGAAGGAATCATCTATTTTTTTTAAAGAGGCAGTTTCCTGTTCTTGCTTCTCCTTACTGTCTATGTGTAGTGCAGACTGAATATAATATCTTTCATGCCCTTTATTAACTACAAAATCAACTTCCAGCTGAATTTTTTGCCTCTTTCCGTCTTTTTTGCAATCATATTCCACTACCCCAATATCCACATTATATCCTCTACGAATTAAATCGTTATAGATTATATTTTCCATGATGTGGGTCTCTTCTACTTGCCTGAAATTCAATCTGGCATTTCTTAGCCCGATATCTGTAAAATAATACTTAAGTGGCGTGGTAAAATACTTAGCTCCCTTAACGTCGTATCGATTTGCATGGGATAACAAATATGCTTCTTCAAAATACTCCAAATATTTCGAAATTGTACCGGAGGATATCTTAATTTGTTTTTCCGAGAGAAATCTTTTAGAAAGCTTACTGGGATTGGTAAGAGAGCCAATCGCCGAAGAGGTAAAATCCAATAATACTTCCATAACCTCTTTATCATTCTGTACCTTGTTTCTTTCCAGAATATCTTTTAAATAGGTTTCTTGAAATAAATCTTTTAAATAACGATTTTTCTCCTCATCACTTTTCAAACTATAAATATAGGGCATTCCGCCATATATACTGTAATGTTGGAATGCCAATGACTTATCTTCTACTACTTCACAAACTTCCGCAAAAGACAAAGGATTGATATGAATTTCATCTCCTCTATCCCTAAATTGAGTTAAAACATCTCTGGACAACATTTTTGAATTACTGCCCGTTACGTATATATCTAAGTTATCCCGCTTCATAAGTCCTAAAAGCACATCCACAAAAGTCACCGTCTTTTCGTCGCTTTCAAGATAGGGATTCTTCACAGCAATCGACAATTGGATTTCTTCGATAAACACATAGTATTTTTTCGTTTCATCCTGCGTTTTTTCCTTGATATAATCATTTAATTTAAACGGATTCCTATACTCCAGCAT
>CAUUUY010000161.1:0-4782 GCA_963548305.1 uncultured Oribacterium sp. | reverse complement strand
GCAAGAAATCTGTTGGGGCTTATTTTTTTTGAGATGGGAGAAGTGGCGGATGCCTTGGTGCAATGGGTCATCAGCATGAATCTTTTGCCGGAGGATAATCCTGCGGATTATTTTTTGGAGCAGATTCAAAGAAAACCGGCGATTTTACGCATTTGCTCTGATAATGTAAAGCGTTACAATCAAGCCCTGGACTATGCCCAGCATAATAACGAAGACTTAGCGGTTTTTCAGTTGAATCAGGTTATCGGAGACAGTCCGAACTATGTGAAGGCTCATATCTTACTTTCTCTTCTTTACATGAGAAGAAGTGAGTGGGTAAAGGCAGGAAAGAGTCTTTATCTGGTGCTGAAGATTGACAGAAACAATCCAAAGGCTCTCGTTCTTATGGACTATGTGAAGAAGAAGACCGGAAGAGCGGAGGTGGAGCAGAGCCGCTTACGGAATGTCTTTTCCCATAGGAAAATGATGGATGATGATGTGATGATGCCCCAGGAGGTTAAGCAGATTTCCCCCTGGGCGGTTTCTGCCCTGCTCCTTCTGGGAGTGGTGATTGCCCTTTTTGTTTTTTATCTTTTGATGCTTCCGGCAGGAATCAGAAGAGCCAATAGCAAAAACAATCAGGAAATGATATCCTATACGGAAAAGCTGGATGCTGCGAATCAGAAAATGGGTGATTTGTCAGCGGCCAATGCCAGTCTGCAAAAAGAGTATGATGAAATGAAGGAAAAGCTGGATCGCTATGAGAACCAAAATGCTTCCTTTATGGCGCAATATCAGAGCCTTGTAGGTATTAACAATGCTCTTTCCACAGGGGATTTGACACAGGCGGCTCAGTTGTATACTGCATTGGATCAAAGCGCCATTACGGATGAAAGTCTGGTCTCCATGCTATCTTCCATTAAGTCCCAGATGGAGGGAAGTGTGTACCTTCGTTTGCAGGAATTGGGCAGTACAGCATGGAATGCAGGCCGTCTGGAGGAAGCTTTACAGGATTATAGCTGGAGTGTAAAGATTCGAAGAGAGGCGGAGAACTTATTCCTGCTGGCAAGAATACAGCAAACCATGGGCAATACTACGGAGGCGAATCAGAACTTTGATTCCGTGGTAGGGGAATTCCCAAGTTCGCCTTATGCGGAAAGGGCCAGACAGGCAAGGGGATATTGATGTTGGATCAGAGGAAAATCATAGCCATGGTGCAGATCGCCATGCTGGAAAAGGAAATAGGGCAGGAGGCTCTGGATACGGCCAAGTACTATAGGGAAGATTATATTTCCAATCGGGTACTGCGGGGAATCCTTCAATATACAGGGATTTTCTTCCTGCTTCTGTTTGCCTATTTTCTTATGGAAATAGAAAACATTCTCCAAAAGCTAGATTTTCAGTATATGATGGATTTGGGAAAGCGAATTTCCCTTCTCTATTTCCTGGGCATGGTTTGTGCCATTGTGCTTATTTCCATTGCGTCCTATTATTCCTATGAAAGAGCCTATGAAGACAGTCTGCTTTACCGTGAACGCTTAGAGGATCTGCTTCTTTTGTCTACAGCAAAGAGAACGGAAAAGTTTAGAAAAAAGGAGGAGAAAGACACTATCGTTCAAAAAGCCAGAGAAGAGGCTCAGGAAGTGGTACTGCAAATGAAGAAAGAGGGAGCTAAACTGGATTTAGCGCCGCTTTATACAAGATCGGAAAGATTGGCTAAGGCTAGAAGGCTGAAGGACGGAGGAAAAGCTGTTCAGAAAAATGCTGCTCCCAAACCAAAGGGAGAAGAAGAGTGGCTGGATGATGAGGCGGATTGGTTGGACGAGTAAGATAGGGAGAGAGTAGGAGTATGAACGGTTTTCGACTTTTTAAAGAAAAATGTCAAAAAATATATGGACAGCAGGATTATTGGATGGTTCCTATTTTCCGTTCCTGCCTGGCCTTTCTTATCTTTTTTTCCTTAACCCGCCATTTTTCCATGGTGGGAAAGCTGGCGCATCCGATTTTTCTTTTGTTTTTTAGTTTGATATCCTTTTTTCTTCCCTTTTCGACTTTACCGATGCTTCTGGGCGTAATATTGATGTCCTATTTTTATCAGCAATCTCTTTTGCTCTTGATTGTTTCCGGGGGCATCTTTTTGTTCTTGTTTTTATTGCAAAGTAGTATCAGAGGAAAATATGCCATCCTCATTGCCTTGATGCCCTTTTGCTTTCTTTTGAAAATCCATTATTTTTTGCCGATTTTTGTAGGGCTCACCATGGGCTTTACGGCCTTTCTGCCTCTGGCTTTGGGATGCTTTTTATATTTTTTCCTGAGCTTTATTCAGCAGAATGAAAAGCTTTTTACGGCCTCTGCCGATCTTACGGAACAGTTGGAATCCTTGACGAAAACCCTGCTTCCCTTTTTTAAAGATAAGGAAATGATCCTTGTATTGGTTCTTTTTTCTGTTGTGGTAGTGACGGTTTATCTGCTGAGAAACGGAAGCTTTCAGTATTCCTGGCACATTGCCGTAACGGTGGGGCTGGTCATGGAAGCGTTGCTTTGGATATTGTATCCTTTACTTTCCTTGAAGATGAATTTCTTGATTAGTATTATTGCCTATTTCATTTCTGCCTTCCTGTCTGTATTCACCCTGTTTTTCTTTCATGATGTGGATTACAGGGGAACAAAATTTTTGCAGATGGAAGATGATGACTACTACTATTTTGTAAAGGCTGTACCGAAGAATAAAGGAGAACATTTTCCTTCTTCGGATTAAGGAATTTTCTCAATAGAGAAAAGAGAATTTTTGTGTGAACCTGATCGTTTGTTGCTACGAGGAGAAAGGGGTATCGGAATTGGATTTCTTTACAAAGATTAAGGGGTGGGTAAGTTTACTTCCTGCGTTTAGTCTGTCAGGACTTGTGGAAATAGCAATTTTGGCAGGGATTATTTATGTCGTCCTTCTTTGGATTCAGAACACAAGAGCCTGGCAGTTACTGAAAGGAATTCTGGTGCTTCTTTTATTTACGGCATTTGCCGTTTTCTTCCGTTTGAATACGATTGTTTGGTTAATTGAAAGAATTTCCACAGCGGCTATTATTGCGGCCGTTATCATTTTTCAACCGGAACTACGAAAGGCTTTGGAACAATTAGGCTCCAAGAATCTTTTCGGGCAGTTCCAAAGGGAAGATAGCAAAGGCAGCGTCAGAGTTAATGAAGAATTAATTTCCGCATGTCAGGAAATGTCAAGATACAAGACCGGTGCATTGATTGTTATTGAGCAAAACCAAAGTCTTAAAGAGGTGGAGGATACCGGAATTTATGTGGATGGTATTGTGACGGCGGCCTTACTCATTAATATTTTTGAAAAAAATACTCCCTTGCATGACGGAGCGGTTGTGATTTCCGGAGACAGAGTAGTTTCCGCTACCTGTTATCTCCCCCTGTCCGATACCGGAATTTCCAAGGCCTATGGCACCAGACATAGGGCGGCGTTGGGAATTTCGGAAAGTACGGATGCCATCACCCTGGTAGTATCCGAGGAGACGGGACGAATCTCCGTAGCCTGTCAGGGAAAGCTTTTACATGTCAAAGAGGCAGGAGAATTAATACGTTATCTTCCGAAGCAAGAGCAGGAAGAGCAGAAGAAAACTTTATTTTCCCGCATTCTTCCCAGAAAAAAGGAGGAGAGATAAATGAAGTTTTTTAAAGAGAATCTTATATTAAAGCTGGTGAGTGTGGTTCTGGCTTTGCTGCTTTGGCTGATTGTTTTCAATGTGTCCAATCCGGAGCAAAAGGAAAGCAGAACCGTGGAATTACAGATTTTAAATCAGGATACCTTTTCCGCGGAGAATAAAACCTGGGAAGTGGATCGGAGTACGGTTACCGTCAGTTATACTGTGCGAAGCAATCTAGCTTCTTCTGTAAAGGCTTCTGATTTTAAGGCCTATATCGATTTAAGCGATTATTCTATTACGGGATCCGTGCCGGTCTATGTGGAGCTTGTTAATCAGGAAAATGCTTCCAGTATTTCGGATATCGTGGCCAGACCTTCCGTTGTTCATGTCAGCATAGAAGATTTACAAAAGAAAAAATTTGATTTACAGGTGCATCAACAGGGCAATGTGGCTGAGGGTTATACCGTTTCGTCCATTACTGTTGATCCTACCACCATTTATGTAAACGGTCCGGAGTCATCCGTGGGAAGAATTTCTTCTCTTGGGCTGGTGGTTAATGTGGATGGCATGAATCAAAATACCGATGGTACCGGAAAGATTGTTTTTTACGATGCTAACGGAAAGATTATTCAAAATCTGCCGAATGTCAGCCTGTCTCAGGAGCAGGTGGATTATACGGTGGTGATTCACAAGAAGAAGGATCTTATTCTATCCGCAACAACAGAAGGAACTGTTCAAAACGGTTACACGGTGGAGGAGCTTCAGATTTCTCCAAAAAGCATCAGTGTTTCCGGCAGTGAATCTGTTTTGGAGGGGCTCAATCAACTGACTCTTCCTGCCCTGGATGTATCCAATGCCAAGGAGGATGTGAGTGTAAGCTTGCGGCTTAAGGATTACTTGCCCAGCGGTTTGTCTCTGGCAGAGCCCAACAGTACAGTCTATATCCATGCCACCATCAAAAAGCTTCCGGAGAGCACAAAGGAAGAGGTGGAGCAGAATACCAAGGCAAGTACTACGGAAGAGAGTACGGAGGGCACAACAGAAAGCAGTAAATCTTCGGAAAGCACGAAGACCACAGAGGAGGAAAACCCGGCGGAAACAAAGGGAAGCGGTAATGGAGATAGTAAAGGAAGCGGAGCAGATA
>CAUUUY010000160.1:0-4820 GCA_963548305.1 uncultured Oribacterium sp. | reverse complement strand
TTCGCAAGTACCGACGGGCTCAGACTACCCCGAATTCAGACCTATATTGCCGAAATTTTATTTCTTTATTTTGATTTTTTACAGCTCTTTTTTTGTGCAATGTTTCCATTTACAAAATACAGGGTAATCCAGTACAATCTTAGCTTTGTGAAAAATAGAGTTGTAGAAAGGAGAAAAAATGAAAGAAAAGAAAAAATTATCTTTAGCGATGCAGATTTTTATTGCTTTGGTTTTGGCGATTATCGTTGGTTTATTATTACAGGGACATAGTTCCATTGCCGAGAATTATATTAAGCCCTTTGGAACAATTTTCTTGAACTTGGTAAAGTTCATTGTGGTGCCGGTGGTGCTGTTTTCCATTATGTGCGGTATTATTTCCATGAGTGATATTAAGCAGGTGGGCTCCGTAGGCTTGAAAACGGTGGTGTTTTACCTTTGTACCACTGCTTTTGCGGTAAGTATCGGATTGTTCTTCGGAAGCATTTTCCATAATCTGTTTCCGGTGGTAGCCACTGCGGATTTAAGCTATGAGGTTAAGGGGAGTCTGTCTTTAATGGACACCATTGTCAATATCTTCCCCTCCAACTTCGTCCAGCCCATGGTGGAAGCCAATATGTTGCAGGTTATTGTGATGGCGTTGATTTTGGGCTTCGCTATCATTCTGGTAGGAGAGAAAACCCATAGAGTGGTTAGTGCCTTCAATGATTTTGATGCTATTTTTATGAAGTGTATGGAAATGGTATTAAGCCTCTCCCCGATTGGTGTGTTCTGTTTGCTTTGCCCGGTTATTGCGGTAAACGGACCGAAGATTCTCGGTTCTTTGGCCATGGTGCTTTTGGCAGCCTATATTGCTTATGTTGCTCATGCCGTAGTCGTGTACTCACTTACAGTAAAGCTTATGGGAGGTCTTTCTCCCATAAAGTTCTTTAAAGGAATGCTTCCTGCCATTATGTTTGCTTTTTCCTCCGCTTCTTCCGTTGGTACTCTTCCTATTAATATGGAGTGTACGGAGAAATTGGGGGCTAAAAAGGAGATTGCAGCCTTTGTACTTCCCTTGGGAGCAACCATTAACATGGACGGAACAGCGATTTATCAGGGAATTTGCGCAATCTTTATTGCTTCCTGCTACGGTATTCATCTTACTCTTGGACAGATGCTGACCATTATTTTGACGGCAACCCTGGCTTCTATCGGAACTGCAGGTGTTCCTGGTGCCGGTATGATTATGTTGGCTATGGTGCTTACCTCTGTAGGTCTTCCGGTGGACGGTATCGCTTTGGTGGCCGGTGTAGACCGTATTTTTGATATGGGAAGAACCACCGTAAATATTACAGGAGATGCGGCTTGTACCATCGTGGTTTCCAATCTGGAAGCCAAAAAACAGGCAAGGCTTGCAGCAAAGTCTTAAGCCTAAGCTTCCTACGTAGGAAATTCATCCGATTCCTTTATTTTTTGTAAAAATCCTTTATACATTTCCATAGACCGGACGACATATTATAAGACAATAAGAAGAAATCTTCGGAGTTGAAAATATGTGTTCCGTAGGACAAAAACCTTTGGAAATGGAGATTGTATGAACGATTATCAAAAGAAGTATTTAGAGCAGAGTATTATGCAGATGAGTCAGGGCGAGCTGTTGGTTTTAACCTTTGATGAAGCGATTAAGAGTCTTAAGAAGGCCAACCTTGCTTTGGAAGACAAAAACTACGTAAAGTTTGAAGAGGCATTGCAGAAGACCAACAAAGTGATTCGCTATTTGCATCAGACCTTGGATATGGAGCAGCCTCTTAGCCGTGATTTGGCAAGATTATATGATTTTATTACCTTTGACTTAGGCTTGGTACAGGCCGGAAGAGAGAGAAGACAGGAGGAGCTTCCCAAGCTGGTTGATATTTTATCCGATTTGCGTGACGGCTTCCTGGGGGCAAGTAAAATTGCCAGAGATACTCATATCCCAAAAGAAGCGAAGGTTGTGGGATAAGAAAGGGGCTGCCTATGCAGCTCCTTTCTTCTGTGTCACGGAAAGGAAGAATCATGGAGAGAAAAGAGAATCCGCAGCTGGAAAAGCTTGCTAGCCTATTTCAGAGAAGATATAATATCGTCAGCGAATTAAAAAAAGAGACTGATGAGCTTTCCGAAGCCATGCAAAGACAGGACAATGTGAGTCTGGACTTATTATTGGATTTGCGGCAGGAAGCTTTAAATAAGTTGGAAAATAACTGGGTGGAAATGAATCTTTTGGTGGAAGAGGAAGAAGAGTTAAGAAGAAGCTTTCAACGACTTTTACAGGAAGATCCAAAACACAGTGCCGGCTATCCCTTTCTGGAAAGAAGAATTCTGGAATTAAGAGGGAAGATTGAGGAATCCATAGGTTTCATTAAAGAAAGAGATGCCAGGATCACAGCCCAGGCATTACAAACCCAGAAGTTTTTATGGGAGCAGATTCCCGAAGAGCTAAAGGAAGAAGTGGTATAGCTTTATTTTCTAACGAAGGAAATAAAAGATAAGTAAAAATTGAAATATCAGCAGGTTGTTCAAGGATGAGAAAGGATTGCAAGGACGGCGATGAATCGTAGTGTATATGAGGGTAAGTTTTTAATTAATTTATTGGGGAGTACTTTACGACAGGATGATTCCTTCCCTGTGATGCGAAGAATGAACTGGGGCAGACTTTACCGTATCGCTGATTACCATGAGCTTGCCTCGGGAATTTACTTGGGGATGCTTTCCGCAGGTGCCAGAGTGCCCTCTTTATTCGGTGAAAAATTTTTCCATCGTTATCAGGAGGCAGTTCGCTACGGTGAGATTTACGAGTCTTCCGAGTTGGAAATTCTCGGGGCTTTTCAGGCGGTAAAGGTTCCGGCGGTGGTTTTGGAAAGTGCAGCTGTGCGGCGGCTCTATCATTTGCCGGAAACAGCGGCCAATTCCCCCCTTCGCCTTTATATTCCGGAAGAACGGTATTATATGGCCAGAGGCTATCTTTTTGACTTGGGCTATGAGACGGATCAGTTCTATACCGGCTTTGGAGAGCACATGAAGAGGGCGGGAGGATTTCAGGTGGAAATCTACCATCATTTGCCCTTCCTGACCAAGAATTACAAAAAACACATGAAGTCTCTCCTGGACAGAGCTTATCCGGACAAGAAGTACCCGGTACTGAAGGTTCTGTCATTGGAAAGCAGCTATATGTTCCGCATGGCGGAGGCTTGCTACCATTTTTGCACGGATAACTTAAAGATTCGTGAGCTTTTGGATCTTTATCTGTTCTATAAGCTTTTCCATAAGGACATGAATAAGAAGTTTCTGGATGCCAGAATCAAGGAGCTGGATATTTCTTTATTGTCTCAGTCCTTGTTGCATATGGCGGATATGTGGTTCAGCAGTCGTAAGGACTCTTTGTTCCCTTATCCGAAGGACAGCATCAGCCTCTTTGATGACATGGAAAGCCGTATTCTTTCCAACGGTATGGTGGGAGCGGACAGTATTCCGGAGGCGGCCAAGCTTCGTAAAGCCATTAAGGATGCGGAAAATAAAGAAGAACGGGCAGCCAAGTGGAGAAAGTGGAAGGAAAAATGGAAGAACCGCTTTGACGGCATAAAGAAGCAGCTTCGTTGGATTTTCCCGGAAAGCTCCTATATGAAGAGTCTCTACCCCGGTCTGGAGAATGCGCCATTCTTGCTGCCTCTTTACTGGATCAGGAGAGATTTCAAGCTGATCCGTATTATGATGTTGCCGGATAAGCTGGAGGAACCAAAGGGAGAGAACGGTGGCGAGAAGTCTTCGGAGACCAAGGGACAAAGTACCGGCGGAGTAGGCTCCATTGAGGCCATGAGCTATCAGGATGATCCTTTCCGAAAGAACGGCAGAAAGAAAGTCTTCTATAAAGGAAGAAGAAATAACGAATCCGATGCCTTATCTACAACTAACAGTGTTGGAGAGAGCGAGGCTGAAGAGGAAGAACTTCCATTATACAAAGATACCGCCTTTTTACAGGAAGAGGTGGAGGAAGAAGATCTTCCTTTAGAGCAGGATGAGAATCAGGAAACCGAAGGAAGTCTATGGGACGTTAAAGCGCCTCCCCGTCTTGCCAAGGAAGAAAAACGCCCCGAAGTCGGAACAGGAAATAAGGCAGAGCCTATATTAAGTCCTGCAGCGGAGGCTTTACTGCAGGAGGCCTTTGCAAAAATGGAGGCTATCCAAGAGGAAGAGAAGGCTAAGGCGGACTCGGAGGATGGCCAAAGTAGTAAAACTGAAGCCGGTTTATCGGAAGAGCAGGAAAGACTGGCACTGGCTATGCTTTCCGCCATACTTCCGGAGGAAGAAGCTACTCCTTTAGAGGCGAAGCTCCCAAAGACGGAAGAAAAAGCACAAAATACAGCTGCTCCTTTAGAGGAGACGTCCCAAAGCGGAGAAAAAATAGAAACAGCCGAGGTGGATGGCAAGGAAGTCAGTGTGAAATCCTGGTCCTTCCCTAAGGATGAGAAATAAACGAGATAGCACAGGCTATACGAGGGATATTCCTTAAGAATTGGAATGCGAAAAAAGATAGGCTATAAGAGCTTTCTTTTTTCGCATTTTTTATGCTTAAGACTATCTTCGCAAAGCATACAATCTTTCGTTGTTTAAAGAGCCTTGAAATGACTTTGGAAAAAAAAATTTGAGGAAAATACTTATTATTTAATTTTTGCCTCCGATATATATACTGTAACAAGAATAAAACAAAAAAACTTGTTACAAAATATCTCTTCCTTAGGAAGAGGATTTTGGTCTTCGGACCGTAACAGCCAAAAGGCAAAATTTGTCGAAAGACAAGAAAAGGC
>CAUUUY010000159.1:0-4837 GCA_963548305.1 uncultured Oribacterium sp. | reverse complement strand
AGAGAGCTGCATAAGTCCGTAAAGAAAAAGATAGCGGAGCATCTTGGCATTTCCCATAAGCACATCCTGCATTGCGGAACACCCCTGGATTTGTCCTTCCTCTTTACCTTACAGAACAGCCTTCGAGAGAAGACCGAGCTCTTCTACCCGAAGTACAGTCCCAGAAGCTCTGCCTACATTCAAAAAGGCGAGTCCGTCCTTTCTCAGGTAGAACGTCGGGATTTGATGCTGTCCTACCCCTACGAAAGCATGAAGGGATTTTTAGGCTTGTTGCAGGACGCAGCCAGAGATCCATCCGTGGTTTCCATTAAGATTACCCTGTACCGGGTAGCCAGCCATAGCCAGATCGTGGATATCCTTTGTGAAGCCGCGGAAAATGGAAAGGAAGTCCTGGTTTTGGTGGAGCTTCGGGCAAGATTTGATGAAGCCAACAACATCGAAATGTCCCATCGCTTGGAGGATGCAGGCTGTCAGGTAATCTACGGTCTGCCCAATTATAAGGTACATTCCAAGCTTTGCTTAATCGCGAAACAGACGGAACAGGGTATCCACTACATTACCCAAATCGGAACCGGCAACTACAACGAAAAAACAGCTACTTTGTATACAGATCTTTGCCTAATGACGGCAAACCAAAGCATCGGAAAGGATGCGGCAGAGGTTTTCCGTACCCTTCTTTTGGGAGAAACCGTGGAATCTACGGAGGCTCTTTGGGTGGCTCCCCACGGTTTACAAAATCGCATCCTGGAAAAAATCCAGGGAGAAAAGAAGAAATGCGAAGAGGGCAGAGGCGGCTATATCGGTTTCAAGTTAAATGCCCTTACGGATAAGGATATTATTGATGCCTTGATTGACGCGTCCAAAAGCGGTGTAGTGATTCAGCTTCTGGTAAGAGGCATTTGCTGTCTCATCCCCGGAATTCCGGGAAAGACGGAGAACATCTCCGTTCGAAGCATCGTTGGCCGGTATCTGGAGCACTCCCGGATTTATCGTTTTGGACAGGGAGAGGAAGAGGAGCTTTACATTGCCAGTGCGGACTGCATGACCAGAAACACCCTTCGAAGAGTGGAGGTGGCTGTGCCCATCTGGGATCCTGAGAACAAGAACCGGGTTCGGAAAATCTTTGACTTAGGCTTCCAGGATACGGAAAAAGGAAAATGGCTTCTTTCCGACGGCCTTTATCACGATCCGGATCCTATGCCGGAGGAACGATTGGATTCTCAAGATTATTTCTACCGGGAAGCCTATCGGAGAGCGGAACAGGAGAAAAGCTAAGGAATAAAGCCAAGAAATAAAGCTAAGGAATAAAGACAAGAAACAAGCTTGAGAAATAAAACTAAGGAATAAAAATGGTCTATATCTTTGCGGCCCACAAGGGAGAAGTAGAACATCTTATCAAGAAACTAAGTCTGGGGAAACGAAAAACTTCGTTTCCCTTTTTGCAGTATGAAGGAGAAGAGATTCTCCTGACCATCACCGGACAGGGACAGATTAATGCTTCTGTATCTGTTGCGGCAACTTTGCAAGAGGAAAAAGCCAAAAAGGGAGATCTGCTTTTATCCTTGGGAAGCGCGGCGGCAATTTTAGGAAGAAACCGGGCGGCAGAAGATTTGTTAGGCCGTTGGTTTTGGATTCAAAAGCTGGAACAGCAAAGTACAGGTCGATGCTTTTATCCGGATTTACTGTATAAGCTGGATTTTCCCGAAGCAAAGCTTTTAACGGGGGATAAGATTTTAGAACGGACTTCTATGGGGGATAGAGATACCGTCTCCGAAGGGCATATCGATTCCAAATAATATATCGTCTCCGAAAGACACAGCGATTCCAAAGAACTCAGCGACTCCGAAGAACATATCGTCTCCGAAGAACCAAGCGACTCCAAAGGAGTTAGCGGATTGGATAACACCTTACTTTACGATATGGAAAGTGCCGCGGTTTTTCAGGCGGCAAATTTCTATTTGGCTCCGGAAGATTTCTTTTTCCTTCGCTGTGTAACGGATTTTGGCGTAAGTCCCGGTGAAGAAACAGATTCTTTCTCTTCCTCTTCTCTGTTATGGAAGGAAAAGTTACAAAGTCTATTGCAAAAGGAAGAGGACAAAGTTCTTCGTTTCATCGAATTTTTACAGAAGAAATCCATAGAAAGAAGAAAAGAAGAGGAAGCGGAGGCTACTTTTCAGCAGCAGCTTCAAAGTCTTTCCGAAAGCCTGCATTGTTCCTTTGTGATGGAAAAGCAGCTGGAAAGGCTGCTTCGTTATGCCTTCCTGCAAGGGATTTCTCCGGAAGAAATTCGTGAATATTTAGAGCGGAATTTTGGAAGAAGGAATTCAGGGGACGATGCCGGTCAGAATGCCGAAAATGGGGCCAAAGAAGAGGTGTTCAAAGGCCTTGGGAAGGATATAGATAAGCAAGGTGGGCTTACGTTGATTGATAAAAGAGCCGGAAAAAAAGCTCTTTCCTCTTTGAAAGAATGGATTTTGTCCGAAAGAACTTTGCAGACAAAATGTGACGGTTCAGGAGATTCCTTGCAGACCAATCGCTGCAGTTCAGGAGATTCCTTGCAAACCCATTGGGGCAGCTCGGAAAATATCTTGATGAATCATTGCGGTTGCTTCGGAAGTACATCGCCGGAAGGAAGACATGCAAACAGCTATCCCTATCAGGAACATTTTCAGCATATTTATGTGGAGGAAGCCTTGCTACAGAGTCCTGATGTGGAACGGATTTTACGGAAATTCCCCAAGGCAAAGGTCATTCTCATTAAGCATTACAAGGATGTGTTTAACCGAAAGAAACAGGGACGCCTTGCCCAGTCCCATAGCCGAAAGCTGATTTTGGCAAAGAAAGAGGGGCAAAGGCTGTATGACGGAGCAGTGGTTTGCCAGGATTTTTCGGAAAGCCATTTTTGCTATACCTCCCTTCTGATGAACTGCCCCTTTCACTGCGCCTACTGCTATCTGCAAGGGATGTACCCCAGCAGCAATCTGGTGATGTTTTTAAATTTGGAGGATTATTTTTCCGACTGTAGAAAGTGGATTGCAGAAAAGGGAAGCTTGTATCTTTGCATCTCTTACGACACGGATTTGCTGGCTATGGAGGGAATTTATCCCTATGTGGAGGAGTTTGCCCGCTTTTTAAATCAGGAAAATGCTCTCCGTATCGAGGTGCGAACCAAGGCCGGGGGAGAGGGACTTTGGCGGAAAATGCAAAGACTTCCCCTATCTTCGGATGCTAGAAAACGAATGATATTCGCCTTTACCCTGTCTCCGGAGGAAATTATTGAAGAGGCGGAGGAGGGGAGCGCAAGGCTTTCTTCCCGAATCTTTGCCATTCAAAAGGCTTTGGAAGAAGGGTATCTTGTACGGCTTTGCTTTGATCCTATGATTTATCATCCTCGTTGGAAGGAACTTTATAGTGATTTGCTTGAAGAAGTTTTTGAAAAGATTCCCATGGAGCAGATTCATGACTGTAGTTTGGGAAGCTTTCGGATTTCGGAAAGCTACTTGAAGGCTATGGGAAAGGCTTTGCCCAGCTCTCCCCACACCCAATTTCCCTATGAAAATACCGGGGGCTATTACCATTATCCCAAGGAACTGATGGAGGAAATGGAAGGCTTTTTGTATAGCCGTTTGCAGGAGAAGCTCCCTAAGAAGAAAATCTTCCGTTGGGATAGTCAGGAAGAAGACAGTGTAAACGAAAAATAGAGGCAGGCGGGAACTAAGACTTGAAACAGAACTAAGGTCAAGCTTGTAAAAAGACAAGGGATGCGAGAAGAAAAGAGGTGGGAAATTGGACAATTTAAGCAAGCTGAAAAAAGAAAAACTGGCTTTGGTCACCGGGGCCTCCGGTGGCATTGGCTTTGCTATAGCAGAAAGCCTGCAAAAACTGGGCTATACCGTCTATGGAATTGGCCGGGATTTTTCCGGTCTGAATCCCTCTTTTCAAGCAATTTCTTTGGATTTACGACAGAAAGAAGAAAGGGACGGTTTTCTAAAAAGCCT
The DNA here is from genome assembly GCA_963548305.1 of uncultured Oribacterium sp. Taxonomy (GTDB): domain Bacteria; phylum Bacillota; class Clostridia; order Lachnospirales; family Lachnospiraceae; genus Oribacterium. The sequence continues at coordinate 839 of CAUUUY010000159.1, read as the reverse complement.
TCGGGAAAAGGGAAAGCTTGCTCTCTTGGTTCACTCTGCCGGCGCGGCCTACTATGGCTTACAGGAAAATGTAGATGAAGCAAAAATTTTAGAAATGACAGAGTTGAATCTGGAAATCCCCATGATTTTGACGCAGCATTTTTTACGGGAGTTAAAGGAAAATCAGGGGCACATCATTTTCATCTCCTCCGTAACGGCTTTGGAGCGAAAAACCTATGGGGCGGTGTACGGGGCAGGAAAGGCTGGACTGCTGTCCTTTGCCAGAAGCCTTTTTTCCGAATATAGGAAAAGTGGTCTAAAGGTACACAGCATTTTACCGGATATGACGGATACCAAGTTGTATCGAAATGCGGATTTTACCGTGGGAGAAGAAGGAAGCTACCTCCTGCCGGAGGATGTGGCTTCGGCGGTGGAAATGCTACTCAACCAGAGAGAAGGGGTGGTGTTGGAAGAGATACTCCTCCGGCCACAACGCTTTCAGATACAAAGAAAGAAGAGACTATAGATGTTCCGGTTCAATAGAATAGATCCGAAAAAGGGGCAATCTAAGCCCTTCGAAACTTAACGAAAGCCGGTGAAGTGAAGGACTGTAAAAACCAATAAATGAAGCGATTGCAGTGTGGATCTATAAGAGGGGCAATCTGAACCCGCAGGTATTTACGAAAACCGGCGGAAGGAAGGACTGCAGAAAGCAATAAGTGAAGCGAATGATGCAGTGTAGGTCTATAATAGGGGTAGTCTGAGCCCGTCGGTACTTACTGAAAGCGAGTGAAGCGAAGCTTGAAGTTAGTGCTGTAAGGACAGACTTTTCATTAGAAAAGTCGTCCTGATACAGACCA
>CAUUUY010000158.1:0-4880 GCA_963548305.1 uncultured Oribacterium sp. | reverse complement strand
CAAACATTTTACAATGGCAGCAGCTCCTGTCATCTTTCCTCCTACTCTATTTTTCCAATCCTTGGTTAAAACTCTTTCAACGCTCTAAAGAATAGTAAATCCTCTTTGAATAAAGGCTTGCTTGATTTGCTCAATATGGGCAAAGTCTCTGGTATCAATCTGTAAGGTCAGATGACATCCGTTAATGTCGGAATCCTCCACATTGTTATTGTGATCCACCTTGGTCACATTGGCTCCCTGCTCGGCAATAATCTTGGAAACTTCTTCCAGCTGTCCGGGCTTGTCCAAAAGAGGAATGGTAAGACTTGCTTTTCTTCCGGTTTTTAATAGACCACGGTTAATTACACGGGCCAGGATATTCACATCGATATTTCCGCCGGAAATAACCGCAACGACCTTTTTGCCTTTTACCGGAATCTTATTGAAAAGGACTGCCGCTACGGAAACCGCTCCCGCACCCTCGGAAACAATTTTTTGTCTTTCCATAAGAGTTAAAATCGCTGCGGCAGTTTCATCGTCTGTAACCGTCACCAGCTCATCCACATATTTTTCTACCATGGCATAACTTAAGCTGCCCGGAGATTTTACCGCAATACCATCCGCAAAGGTATGTACTTCTTCCAGACTCTCCAGATGATGATCCTTCACCGCCTGCACCATGGAAGCCGCGCCCTGTGCCTGTACGCCGTACACCTTACATTTTGGATTTAATTTCTTAATTACAAAGGAAATACCGGAAATGAGTCCGCCTCCGCCTACAGGAACGACTACCGCATCCGCATCCTCCAGCTGATCCAAGATTTCCATTCCGATAGTCCCCTGTCCTGCCATAACATCCACATCATTAAAGGGATGAATAAAGACAGATCCATGCTCCTCCTGGAATTTCACCGCCGCTTCATAGGCATCATCATAAACACCGTCTATCATTTTCACACTGGCCCCGTAGCTTCTGGTTGCCTCCACTTTGGAAATAGGGGCAATGGCCGGTAAAAAGATGGTGGACTTAGTGCCGCTGGCCTGAGCAGCCAAAGCCACTCCTTGGGCATGATTTCCTGCGGAGCAGGCTACAACTCCCTTTTTTCTCTCTTCCTCGGATAGGGTGGATATCTTAAAGTAAGCCCCTCGAATCTTAAAAGAACCGGTATTTTGTAAATTTTCCGTCTTTAAGTATAAATCACAATCTGTTTGAATCCTTGTTGCATGTACCAAATCCGTCTTATGTATTACGGGCTTTAAAACATGGGCTGCCTGATATACCCGATCCAATGTCAATTCCATCTTTCTACTTCCTTTTTCTTTTAAAAAAAGCGGCACAAAATGTGCCGCTGGCCTAGGGCAATTATCTCGCTTGATCCAAATCCTGAACCTGCTTCCATCCCATCTTCTGACGTAAATCCTGACCGGTCTTGGAAGCCAAGGTCTCTGCATGTTCCTCTCTCATTGCTAAGAAGTGAGGTCTTCCTGCCTGGTTCTCCAAAATCCAATCCTTCGCAAAAGTTCCGTCCTGAATATCGGAAAGAATCTGCTTCATAGCCTTCTTTGCTTCCTCGCCGATTACCTTTGGTCCTGCAGTATAGTCTCCATACTCAGCTGTATCGGAAATGGAATAACGCATTCCCTCAAATCCCGCATTGAAAATCAGGTCTACGATCAGCTTCATCTCATGTACACACTCAAAATATGCATTTTCCGGCTTGTAACCTGCCTCAACAAGAGTATTGAAACCTGCCTCCATCAAAGCGCAAACTCCACCGCAAAGTACTGCCTGCTCTCCGAAAAGGTCTGTCTCTGTCTCTTCCTTAAAGGTTGTCTCTAAGATTCCGCCTCTTGCACCGCCGATAGCGGCTGCATAAGCCTTAGCCACATCCATAGAGTTTCCGGAGTAATCCTGCTCACAAGCTACAAGACAGGGAACACCCTTTCCGTCTACATACTGAGAACGAACGGTGTGTCCGGGTCCCTTGGGTGCTACCATGATGATATTTACATTCTTTGGAGGAACAATAGCATGATAATGAATGTTGAAGCCGTGAGCAAAAGCAAGAGTCTTACCTTCACTTAAATTTGCCTGAATCTGATCCTTGTAAAGCTTAGCCTGCTTCTCGTCATTTACCAAAATCATGATAATATCGGACTTCTTTACAGCCTCGTCTGTGTTGTATACGGTAAAGCCGTCTTCTCTTGCCTTATCAGCAGACTTGGAACCTTCATAAAGACCGATGACTACATCCACACCGCTGTCCCGTAAATTCAGGGCATGAGCATGCCCCTGAGAGCCATAACCGATCACGGCAACCTTCTTACCGTTTAATAACTGTAAGTCACAATCCTTCTCATAGTACATAATAGCCATTGTTTTCTCTCCTTCTATACATTTCCCCCTAAGGGGATCCCTTGGAACAAATGCAGGACTTTCCTCGAAGCACTGTTCCGCCTCTCTATTGTGAAGCCGTATTCCGGCATTTCACGACTTTATTCACCATCCATCTCCGAAAGGAGGTCCACCTTCCGTACATCATATAACTTCTCCAGCTGAGAAATTACCTGAGAACGCATATAGTCATCCCCGGTGGAAACGATTTCAATCTTGGTACATCCGGGAATTTCTGTGGGGCCGGCTTGGATGGATTCGATATTGTACCCTCTTTTACAGTAAAGTCCTGTAATACGGTTCAAAACGCCGAAGCGGTTGTTTACAAACAGGTCAATGGTAAACTTCTTCATCTTTCCCCCCTCCTTATAAAATAATATCATCCACGGATTTTCCGGGAGGAATCATCGGAAGCACCTTCTCATCCGGATTAATGGAGCAGTTAATCAAAATCGGGCCTTTATAATGCTCTCTTTCCTTTAAGGCATCTTCCAATTCCTTGCAGTTTTTGGCGTTAAATCCCTTACCGCCGTAAGCTTCCATCAGCTTTACGAAGTCCGTAGCTCTATCCAGAACCGTTTCGGAATAACGCTTTCCGAAAAAGGCTGTCTGCCACTGTCTTACCATACCTAAAACACGATTGTTCATCAGGATAATGGTAATCGGCAAATTCTCATGAACCGCTGTACACAGCTCGTTACAGTTCATCCCGAAGGATCCCTCGGAAGTAATCAAAACGGTATGGGCCTTCTTTCTTCCGAAACAAGCTCCGATGGCTGCCCCTAATCCATAGCCCATGGTTCCCAATCCGCCGGAGCTTAGGAAGGTTCTGCCTTTTTCAAAACGATAGTACTGTGCTGTCCACATCTGATGCTGTCCCACATCGGTAGCCACCACCGTGTCATCTTCCGTATACTTACGTAAGGTCTCCAAGATGTGCTTAGGATGGAAATCTCCCTCCACTTTACTCTTGGTTTTTTCAAATCCATGGATTTCTTCCCACCACTTAGGATGCCTTTGCTCCTTCAGCTTTGGAAGAATTTCTTTAATCCACTTCTTCACATCTCCTTGTACGGAATAATCCGGGCTTATGTTCTTTCCGATTTCCGCCTTATCGATGTCCACATGGATAACTTTGCAATTTTGTGTATACCGGGCAATATTTCCGGTGGCACGGTCTGAAAAACGAACTCCCAAAGCCAATAACACATCACATTCCGACTGGGTTTTTGCCGCCACATAGCTTCCGTGCATTCCCACTAAGCCAAGACTCAAGGGATGGGAATCGGGAAATGCGGTCCTTCCCATAATACTGACGGTAACCGGAATATTCAGCTTCTCCGCCAAGGCAATCAGCTCTTTCTCCGCCTTAGCCGCCGTAATACCTCCACCGGCATAAATTAACGGCTTCTTCGCCTGACTCAGTAAGGCAATGACTCCTTCCTGATCATAGGGGAGCTTCGGCTTATCCGGCATCTTCGGAAGAACGGCCACCCCATATTCACATTCACTAATCTGTACGTCCTTAGGAATATCAATGAGCACCGGACCTTTTCTGCCGGAATTGGCAATCTGAAAAGCCTCTTTAATCGTCTGCTCCAGCTCCGTAACATCCTTAACCATAAAGTTATGCTTTACTACAGGCTGGGTAATGGATACGATATCCACCTCCTGAAAGCTGTCTCTTCCCAGTGCTTCCGTGGCTACATTACCGGTAATGGCCACCATAGGGACGGAATCCAGATAGGCATTGGCAATGCCCGTTACCAGATTTGTAGCTCCCGGACCGGAAGTCGCAATAACCACGCCCACCTTTCCGCTGGCTCTGGCATAACCGTCTGCAGCATGGGCTGCCCCCTGCTCATGGGCGGTAAGAACATGATGAATCCGATCCTTACACTTATACAGCTCATCATAAATCTGTAAAACTGCACCTCCGGGATAGCCGAATACGGTATCCACCCCCTGATGAATCAACTCTTCAATTAATAGCCTTGCCCCTGATAATTTCATTTTCTCTCCCGTTTCATTGAAAAAGCCTTACAGCGTAACGCTGTAAGGCTAAAGGCTCAAATCATGTCTTTATCTTTCCAAAGTGGCGTTACGCAAACAAACATTATCGTGTAAGACAATAATGACTGCAAGAATCATAATAATTGCCAGCCAAATGTTCTGCATAACCCTTTCCTCCTTGAAAAATATGAAGGGATTATCCCATAGGCTTATTTCTCTGTCAAGAAACTTTTCATTATATCTGCTATAACTTTTGCATTTTTTATGATTCTGTGGGTTTACGCTACCCATGCTCCACTTTGATTTACATAATAGCCGTCCGGTGTTCTGGTATTGCTAAGCATTGCTCCGTCTGCACCAAGATAATACCAAATTCCGTTGGTTTGTACCCAACCGGTCTTCATGTAGCCGGACTTGTTGAAATAATACCACTTTCCGTTAATCATCTTCCACGTATTGGCAGGATAAGAACGATCCGGATTTAAGAACCACC